>JAMONB010000255.1 GCA_027066745.1 Flavobacteriaceae bacterium | reverse complement strand
AAATACTGCCTCCTGAAATTGTTGAAGATATAAAAATAGACGATGTAGATTTAGAAACAGATTTATAATACAAATTTTAAATAAAAAAACCCGAACAATTGTTCGGGTTTTTTTGTGGTACCTCCAGAACTGGTAATTTACATTTCATTTTACACCATTTTACAACAATCTCTTTCATAATGCGAGTTGTAGTAGAGGTTTGGTAGAAAGTACATTTCATTTAATTTCATAATATATCTTTTGTTTTCATAAAAATACGCTGTATATTACGCCGTATATGAAAGAACCTACTATACGATACTATTTAGAGAATAGAAATAAACTAAGTTCAAAAGTTAGAATTAGAAAAGAGCCGATTATGGCTGAAATTAATTATGGCTATACTGGTGTTGATGGTAAAGGTAAGAAAAGACAAAAACCATTTAGGATTTCATTGCGAGCATCAATTGAGCCATTTAAATTTGGAAAGGAAAGTGAGAACTTCAAATTTGATTACACTGTGTTTTCTAAGGCTACTAGAAATAATGCGTCTATACGTACCAAAATGGGGAGATTGCAAGAAAATATTGATTTGTTAGTGGATAGGTATGTGTTGGCTAATACAATACCATCACCTAATGAATTTAAGCATGATTTACTAATTGAGCTGGGTAGAAATGAGAGGGAGGTTATAGGTGAGCATAGCATTTTGGATTATTTGTATTTTAAAATCCGAAAAAGTGAAGAAGAAAGTGATATGGGTAAAAGGAATAGTATTTCCGTAGGTACTATTAAATCTTACAGAACTCTTAGTCATTTAATTGAGAACTTTCAATTGGCTACAAAAAGTGTAATTACATTTGAAAATTTTAGTAATACGAAATACTGGGAATTTTGGAATGTTATTGACGATATCTTGAAGGATAAAATTAAAGTTGAAAACCCTAATCAAAAAAAGAAGCAGACGAAGCAAGAACATGGCTATCTGAAAACTACTATAAGAAAGTATCAAAGTACGTTTGTTAAAACTTTGAAGGATGCTAAAGAAGATACTGAATTAAAAGCAGAGTTCCTGTTAAATGTATATGACAAAAACCTTATTTTGGAGAAGGAGGAAGCCTCTAAAGATGTTTATGTAACCGAAGATGAGCTACAAAAGATTATTAAATATGATGCTGGAGATGATGAGGATTTACGGATGGCGAAAGAATATATGATAATTGGTAGTTTGACAGGGATGAGGTTTGAAAGTATGAGTGATTCTAAAGAAGCAGAAGTTCAAGTTTATAATGAAGATGGGTATAATTTCAAATATATCCATAGTAAGCAGAATAAAACCTCAACGGAAATCTATATACCACTTTTAGAACCTGTATTAAACATTTTGGAAAAATATGATAATAGGTTACCTAAGTATGGAGTAAATCCAACTATTAATAAACATATAAAAACATTGTTTGAGAAACTAAAGTTTGATAGGCTTGAAGATGAGATATTAAGAACATATAGAAGTGGTGAAATTAGGTTGAAGAAACCTCTGCATGAGTTAATAACCACACATGACTGCAAGAAAACATTCTACACCAATTTGTATAACAATAAAGTTTTGCCAAGTGCTATTGATAATATGACGCACCCAGATGCAACACAAAAAAATAGAATGGCGAAAGTTTACAACAAATCTAACATGTTAGACAAAGCTAAAATGTTTGTTGATGAAATAAATAAAATAGATTCTAATATTTACAAATTCTAAAACTATATTTGTAAACCTATAAAAAAACAATATGACTTTAACCGATATATTAAGAGATTCCAACTATAAATTAACGCAATTTTCACCAGAGCAAATAACTGCTTTAGAAGCCTCTATTTACATGAAAGAAGTTAGAGGTAAATTATCACCATACATTGATTGTTTGGTGCGTAAAAAGCCTATTAAACTAACTCCTGAGGAGGTTGTAAGACAATTATATGTTTCTGTATTATCTGATGATTACGGTTACTCAGTCGACAGGATGGAGCTTGAATATTCGGTTACATTTGGGCGTGAAAAAAAGCGTGCAGATATTGTTGTATTTGATAAGCAAAATACTACAGCAGTGTACCTAATGGTGGAGCTAAAGAAGCCAAAATTAAAAGATGGTAAAGAGCAACTAAAATCATATTGCAATGCTACTGGTGCACCTATTGGAGTTTGGAGTAATGGTGAAAGTATTTCGTATTACAACCGCAAAGACCCGAATTACTTTGAAGATATACCAAACATTCCAAAAGCAACTGAAAAGCTTTCAGACATACTAACGGAACGTTGGACAATAGATGATTTGGTTAAAAAAGATAAGCTTGTAACTGAAAGAAAATCGTTAAAAGATTTGATTTTGGAAATGGAAGATGAGGTTTTGGCAAATGCTGGTGTAGATGTATTTGAAGAACTGTTTAAACTGATTTTTACCAAACTTTTTGATGAAATGCAAAGTGGTAGAAATAAGACCCGGCATTTAGAATTTAGAAATTATGGTGATACTGAAACGGAGCTAAAAAACAAAATACAAGCGTTATTCGATAAGTCAAAACAAAAATGGGAAGGTGTATTTAGTGATGATGCAAAGCTAATGTTAACACCATCGCATTTATCCGTTTGTGTTTCATCATTACAAGATGTAAAATTATTCAACTCAAATTTAGATGTAGTAGATGAAGCGTTTGAATACCTCATCAATAAAAGTAGCAAAGGCGAAAAAGGGCAATATTTTACACCAAGATACGCAATTGATATGTGTGTTAAAATGCTAAATCCACAACAACATGAAACGGTGATTGATACCGCAGCTGGAAGTTGTGGATTTCCTGTACATAGTATTTTTCACGTATGGGAACAAATACTAAAAGACAAGGGATTACCAAAAAATCATTTGTTTACCACCGAAGAAAAACCAGTAGAATGTATAGATTATGTTCAAAACAAAGTATTTGCAATAGATTTTGATGAAAGAGCGGTGCGTGTTGCTAGAACCTTAAACTTAATTGCGGGTGATGGACAAACAAATGTATTACACTTAAATACGTTAGATTGGGAGAGATGGGATGAAAAGACCGATGATGAAGCATGGCAAGATACTTATTTTGAAGGTTGGAAAAAGCTAAAAAAATTAAGAGCAGATAAAAAAAGTAACAGAGATTTTAAATTTGATGTGCTAATGGCAAATCCGCCATTTGCGGGTGATATTAAAGAAAGTAGGATATTATCTAAATATGAATTGGGTAAAAAACCTAATGGTAAATATCAAACATCAGTAGGTCGTGATATATTGTTTATTGAACGTAATTTAGACTTTTTAAAACCTGGTGGTCGTATGGCGGTTGTGTTACCACAGGGTCGTTTTAACAACAGTTCAGATAAAAACATACGAGATTATATTGCAGAACGTTGCCGTATTTTAGGTGTTGTAGGTTTACATGGTAACGTGTTTAAACCACACACAGGAACTAAAACAAGTGTATTGTTGGTGCAAAAGTGGGATGATGTACTTTGCCCGAAGAAAGAGGATTACCCAATATTCTTTGCAACGATGCAAGAACCTAGTAAAGACAGTAGTGGAGAGAAAATATTTGTAAAGAAAAAGGATTATCCGAAATCAACATTGTCGAAAGACAATGTTGATCGATTGGCAGAGCCAATCGATAATTATGATGAAACACCACAAAATTTAGAAGAATACTTGTTAGATAGTCATGGACATTTAATGGTTAAACATGACCTTTTTAACCATGACGGACTTACAAAAGATGGTATTGCAGAAGCGTTTATGGAGTTTGCCAAAAAAGAAAAGCTATCATTTGTGGGAAAGTTCTAAGCTCTTTTGATGAAGTAAAGTATAATACTTTATTAAAAGGGCTAGAAATTAGTATTATAAATTTTTCAAACCTATTAATTGATAACGATGATTTTAGGATTGACTCCGAATTTTTTAAAAAGGAGTATTTAATTTTTGATGATTTTATTAAAGGTAAAACAGTTAAAAAAATTGGAGTTTTTGCAAAGGTGTCCGATGGTGACCATTCGAAATTTCCAGACAATCAAAAAGATGAGGTCAGATATTTACAGGCTAAGGATATAAAGAATCATTTTATAGAAAATAATAATCCAGTTTTTATTAGTAAGGAATATTTTGATAAAAACAAGCGTTCTCATATAAAAGAAGAGAATGTAATATTATCAATTATGGGTAGCGTTGGGGATATTGCAATAACTCCAAAAGGTTTTAAGCCAAGTTTAGCAAATAGGGCTGTTGCTATTATCAAAGAGATAACGGATGTCAACCCATATTATTTATTTACATATCTAAGTACAAAATTTGGGCAATTACAAATTAATAGACAAAAAAATGGTGGTGTTCAAGTGCGAATCAATCTTGATGTTTTGTCTAAGGTTAAAATCCCATATATACATAAGGGTTTTCAATTAAAAATAGAGGGAATAGTAAAACTTGCTCACAAGACAAAGGGGGAATTTCAAGTGAAATACAGGGAGTCTGAAGAGCTTTTACTTAAAGAAATAGGATTGCGAAATTTTGAACCGAGTAAAGAGCCAGTAAATATTAAAAATTTTGCAGAGAGTTTTGGAGTATCTGGTAGGTTGGATGCTGAATATTACCAATCAAAATATGATGATTATTTAAGGTTGATTTTCGACTATTCCGATGGATATGAAGAGCTTTCGACTGCTTGTAATTTACATAATAAAAATTTTAAACCAGAAGAAAACACTGAATACAAGTATATCGAATTATCTAACGTTGGTAAATCTGGAGAAATAAATGGTTGTACTAATGAAATAGGTAAGAATTTACCATCGAGAGCAAGAAGAAAAGTTAGTGAAGGTGATGTAGTTGTTAGTTCAATTGAGGGCAGTTTAGATTCATGTGCTTTGGTAACGAATGAATATAACGGTTCGCTATGTTCTACAGGATTTTATGTTATAAACTCTAATAAAATTAATTCAGAAACACTATTAATATTGTTTAAATCAGAGTTGATGCAGAACATTCTTAAACAGAATTGTTCGGGTACTATTCTAACTGCTATCAATAAAGATGAATTTTTAAAAATTCCCATTCCACTAATTGATTTAACTAAACAAATACAAATTGCAGAACTAGTTGAACAAAGCTTTAAGTTAAAAAAGGAAAGCGAACATTTATTAGAAGTTGCTAAAACTGCCGTTGAAATAGCCATAGAACAAAATGAAGCCGTTGCACTTGATTTTATAGCTAAAAACGCTGTTTCATAGCCTTATACAATTTTGTAACAACACGCTTTTATTATAACAGTTTCAATTAGCGTTTAAATCTATTAGTGGAGGTGCTCCCTACCTCCACCGCCTTATTTCACTGATGTTATTGATTGATATTCGGTCTGCCGTATACCAGGACCCATACGAAATGTGGGTGCGGTTTCTAGGCTTCATTCCCATATGTCCATGAATTTTTCGGGTACTACAAACATATTTATTTATAGGTGAGACACGTTTGTCATACTTCATATTTAGCACTTTATAAAAAAATATCCATTAAATAGCGACAAAATCGACACTTTGACATTTTTCTAGATATTTAATTAATATAGGTAATAGGTTAAAAAGCCTTTACTCGTATATGCAATAAGGGTTTATAACAATAAAGTATTAAAAAAAGAAAAATATGAATTATGAGAAAGTTAATGATTTTGCTAAAAGAGTTGGTGTTAATAGAAGAACAATCTTTAGATTTTATTCTGATAATCCAGAACTTAAAAAGGAAACGAAAATCAAAGGTAGATTCAGATTAGTACCAATTAAACACAAACGATTTTGGAATGTGGACGAGCTATTTGAAAGCAATAAAGAATTAAATGAAGATAACAGGATGATGTCAAACTTAATACGTGCATTACAAACTGGCAATATCTTAATAAGAAAACTTTGGTTTTTAAAGTGGACACATATAATTACTATTTGTCCAAGAATTAACTCATTAGATTATTGCACGGATAGAATAACACAATTTTACGGTGAGATAAATAAAAAATATGGTGATAAAACTAAATTAAGAATTTTTTATAACTCCGAGAAGTTTTCTAGTGGTATCGGTTATCATACACATGTTGTATTAAATATTGAAAATAAAAAGTTGCAACCGATAATCATAAAGTATTTAGAACGGTATTTTAAAGATGACCGAATAGAAATTGATGATTATGATTACAAAAAAGGGTTTTTACCATATTCAATAAAGAACGAAAAAGATATTAATACAACAAGCTGGGGGTTTGATGGGAATAACTTAAAAAATGAGAAACTTACAGATGAGAGTAAAAGTAACTAAAAGACAGTTTAACATTCTAATACACAATTTTAGTTTAATTGGTGATAAAGATTTGTATTTGACCATGACAGGTAAAACAGCGAAAGAGTGTATAGATGAGAATAAAGATGATGGCAAAAGCTATATTGTTAATTTTAGCTTAAATGGTTATAGGAGCAAAATAAAAGTATTTAGTAATAATAATTCACGAGCCAGAAAACTGGCAAGTGAGCTATTACCGAATGCGAAAATTTTAAATGCGGTTGAGGTTCGGTAATGTTATAATAAGTTAATAGTTTCAATAAGAGTAAATCTAACAATTACCGTATCAAAACTAGAACTGTATCATTTTAAATCTACAACGGATATAATTTGATACAGTTTTTTGTATCATAATAATTCTTTGATTAAAACAAATACACTATATAAATATTATCTATTAAATTTTGTAAAGTAATAGAAATTAACTATATTAGCTGTATGGAAAAAGCTATTATAATCAGTAGATGCTCTACAAATGAAAATCGTCAGGATGTTACAAGACAATCACAAGAGTTGACATCAAATTACGGTAATACATATAATATTATTAAAGAATTTAGTTATTACAAAAGTGGAACTAAAAATGATGAGGTAAACGCTGAAATTTTAGAATATGCAATTGCAAATAACGTAAAACATATTATTGCTTTAGAAACTTCACGTATTAGTCGTAAAATTTCAAGTTTTGCCTTATTCCTAGAAAAATGCAATGAAAACCGTATTAATATTATTATAGATAACTTTAAACTTCATACGTTATTAGAAAACGGGGAGGTAAATGGAATGGTGCAAACTATGCTTTCAATCGCAAGTGCATTCGCATCCTCAGAGTTAAGGTTGTTGAAGTCTAGGTTGGATTCTGGACGCGCAAAATATATTAAGGATGGGGGTAAATTAGGTAGAACTACGGGTTCGACCAAAGGTGTTAAACAGCTTTTAAATGAACATTCAGACATTGTAAAGTTCGTAAAGCAAAACCATTCAGTACGCAATATAATGACCTTGACAGGCAAATCTAGCGGAACAGTACAAAAGATAAGGAAAATATTAATTAACGTAGCATAAGGCTTTAAAATGGCTCTCATGCAAAATAAATATGGAATAACAATTGCTTTTCTCATTTATTTTGTGTATATTTGCAATAACTTAATATTAAGTGAATAATTGCGAGTAAGATTGTTGTTCATTTACACTGTTAAATTAGGTTATTAGCTGAAAAAAACCGAAACTAGAATGCCGCTAAGACTAAAAACATCTTACGAAAGGAATCCAAAAGATTTATGAAGAAAAGTGAAATGATTAAGCAAGAATTGCTTAATTGTGAGCGTTTATTGCGTAGTAGTGATGTTTTGTTTTTAGGGAATTTTAAAAGTCATACTACATTAATTAAGATGGAGAGGGCTGGAGAAATTAAAGTTGCTAAACGAATAGGTAACCAAAAACGATATACACTAGCGCATATTAAACGAGTATTTGGGTTGTAATTACAGTTCAAAAATGTTAACTGAAAGATAGAATGGTGGATTATTGTTTCAGAGGAAATTTAACTATATTTATTTATAGGGTGCAAGAAGAGGAGGTAACTTCTCTTTTTTTGTGACTAAATAATACGCTGTAAATCACGCTGTTAAAGAAAAAACCCTTGATAATCATGTGAAAATCAAGGGTTTACAATCTTTAAAGTGGTACCTCCAGGAATCGAACCAGGGACACAAGGATTTTCAGTCCTTTGCTCTACCAACTGAGCTAAGGTACCATTTCATAGCGGATGCAAATATAAATGTATTTTTTATACATAACAAAACAATTTTTGAAAAATCTGTTGTATTTTTGAACTGTTTAATAAATATGGATGAACTTAATAATAGATGTTGGTAATACGAGAATTAAAATTGCTGTTTTTAAAAAAGGCAAACTCATTCACTCTGAAAGTATTACTAAAGAAAATATTATAATTAAAGCTGTAGAACTTATAAATAAGTTTGAGTGTGATAATGCAATAATTTCATCAGTCGCTAAAATTAAAAAGGTGCAAATAACTAAGCTACATTCTATAATTAACTTGATTGAACTAACCTCTGAAACAAAAATCCCATTTATAAATAAATATTCTACCCCAAAAACTCTAGGAGTGGATAGGGTAGCTTTAGCTTCTGCAGCCGTCACATTATTTCCAAGCAAAAATGTATTGGTAATTGATGCAGGTACTTGTATAACTTATGATTATGTAGATATGAATTGTTGTTACCTTGGAGGAGCTATTTCTCCAGGAATACTTATGAGGTATAAATCCTTAAATAAATTTACGGAAAATTTACCCCTTTTAGAACCAAAATATACAAACCAATTCATTGGAGAATCAACAGATTCTTGCATACATTCAGGAGTCGTTAAAGGTACTATAAGTGAAATTGATAGTTTTGTTAATTATTATAGAAAAAAAAATAAAGATTTAACAGTAGTTTTAACAGGAGGGGATACAAAATTCTTGGCAAATAGATTAAAAAATAGCATATTTGCCAATCCTATTTTTTTATTGGAAGGATTAAACGCAATTTTGACCTATAATTTACAATAAATGACAAGAAAAATAATAGTAATAATAACACTATTTGTTTCAGTTTTTGGTTTTGCACAAAAAAATAATACATCAGCTTATTCTTTTTTTGGAATTGGAGATAAAAACAATATAAATACTGTAGAACAACTGAGCATGGGAGGGATTGGAGTTGCTTTCAATGATGCATATCACCTAAATTTTTCTAACCCAGCATCTGTAGCTTTTTTGTCATTCACAAACTATACACTGGCTTTTGAAAACATTAATATGAACGCTAAAGATGGAAGTGATAAGCAAAAAGCAGGTACAACATACCTTTCCTACCTTGCCTTTGGAGTTCCAATAGGTAATAAAGCTGGAATGTCTTTTGGGTTATTACCTAATTCTTCGGTTGGCTATTCTTTGGTATCAAGTGTTTTTGATAGTGAGAATATTTTAAGAGAAGCTACATTATATGATGGTGATGGGGGGACTAATAGAGTTTTTTTAAACTTTGGGTACAAACCATTTGAAGGATTTAGTGTAGGTTTGCAAGGAAACTATGTATTTGGTAAAATTGAAAATAGTATAATTAACCAACAAGAAGGGGCCTCGTTGGCTACAAAGTATGAAACACGATCTAATGTAAATGGTTACTCTTTAGATGTAGGGTTCCAATATAAAACAGCTTTAAATGAAAAAGTAGATTTAAATTTAGGAGCTAGTTTTGAGTTAAGTAATACTATAGATACGGAAGGGAATGAGTATTTGTATTCAGTATCCATAGTGTCTTTTGAATCACCTCGGGATACCATATTGAGCGTAGAGAGTGTAGGCTATTTAAAATCAC
>JAMONB010000254.1 GCA_027066745.1 Flavobacteriaceae bacterium | reverse complement strand
ATATACTAAATGATAAAATTAAGAGGAATCTTAAAATATTTTTCATAGCTATTTTAATTGTAATCCTATTCAATATTACATTTTACTAAGGTAACTCATTTACATAAAACGGATTAAAAGGAATAATATTATTCAAAAAAATCATCAGGATTAAAAGGAATATCGTCATCAGGATCATAATCATCATAACTAATACCTGGTGGATTAAACAAGCCCCAACGGTCAATATGGTAATTAAACTGGTCAAAAGATTTAACCCATTCAGCAAATAGTATTCGAAATTCTTCAATTTCACCTCTTAACAGCTGTATATAATCATTATCTGGATAGCCACAGAGCTGCATACCTGTGCAACTGGTTAAAATTTCTCGAGCTGATTTTCTAATAATTGAAGCATTTTCCATTCTAATATCATAAATATCTGCACCTTCAGCACCTGCAATCTTAGCAGGAATCATCAGTGAATTCTCTATAATATACATGGCATAATTCTCTAACATTTCTCCTTCTGCCTCATCAGCAGTTTCTACATCTTCTTTAGATACTAAAGTACCAATTTTTCTACCCAATTGCATAATTTCATATGCTTTTTGGTAAATAGGCATTTTCTCTATCTCATCATGTGATTTATAATCGTCATCGTATCCTTCAAACATATATTCTATTTTGGTTGAAGTATTTAAACGACAGATTACTTAAAATAGTGTTTTTTATATGTTAAAAATAAGTTGTTCTATTTTATACTATTTAGTCAACTTCTCAAAAACCCAAGGTGGACCAATCAATAAAAACTGTACATCTTTAAAAAATGAAGGTTTTTTCCCTTCTAAATGATGCCCATAAAACTGGCCTACCCAAGCAATGGCAAAAATAGCTAACGAAGTATATAACAATGGCAAATAGCTTCCTAAGTAATAATTACCAACTACACACAGAATAGAGAATACTAGCATTTTAATAAAAATTTTAAGTGATAAGCGTAAGTAAAAAACCAATATAAAAATAAGCACTATTGTTCCCCAATTTTCTATTAGCGGATTTTCAAATCCAAGTGTATTTGTTAAAAAAGACGGATTGATACTCATTAACATTCCAATAATGCTAAAATAAATGGCCGGCACACAAATAAAATGGAGGAATTGATTGGTTTTGTTTTGATGACTCACAGCATACTCATCAAACCAGTCTTGCATTGACTTCATATTTTGATTGTTTAGTTTATACCAAAGTTACAACTTTTAAAATAACGTGAGTTCGACATATTAATAATTACAATCGTCTGTTAATTAAATATTTAATATCATTCAGCCCCGAAGATTCGGAAGTAATGAGAGACGAGTGGAGTGAAGAATCTCAATTAATTTCAATAGAGATTCCTTCTACGTCGGAATGACACAATGCTGATAATTATACATTTATCAATTTATATGAGCTTTTGGCTATATAAAACTCACGTTAAAATAAGTAAAATTAATACATTTTTTCTTCTGGATTCCTGCCTCCGCAGGAATGACAAGTTACATCTAATTTTAGCAAAACCCCTTCCCTTTCGGGAAGGGTTAGGGTGGACGATTACTCCACCTTAACTCGTACACCTTCACTATGGCTACTAAACTCTGGTGCATACATACTTTGAATGGTTGTAATGCCATTAGAAAAGTCACCTTTATTATTGACGCGTAAATCATATTCAAAAACATAAATGCCTTTAGGCAATACATCAAAAAAGAAATGTGTAGCCGCATCTTTCGTGCTTTCATAATAACCTAAACCATCTTGCCATTTGTATTGCGACAGTACATTTACAGGCTCAAAACCTGCAGCTCTCATATCTTTCATATGGACAAACTCCATCACTCTATCTACTTTCAATTCAACACGAACACGTACCAAATCGCCTAGTTTCAAAGTGGTTTTATCAGTAATTACTGTCAACTCCTCACCTTTATCAGTATTCTTTTTTAAGAATAATTTTTTTGACAGTTGCAAAGGTGTTTCTGCCGAAGTAATTTTATCTAAATCTTCAAAATATTGCCAATATAAAGCTCCCCAAGCAATTCCTTTTGATTTTTTACTCAATTGCACTGTTGCCATTGCTGGTGTAATTTCATTACCAGACCATGAAGTTTTGAAATAGCCTGTCCCTGCCTCTACTTTAGAATCTTTTAATTGTAAAGGATCTATTTTTTGATTACCTACTGTAATAGCGACAAACTCTGTAACCTCTAGCCAACTAGTGCCTTGTAATAACAATGCATAAACAGCTTCAGTAGTCGCTTTAGTGGTTTTCCATCGGCTGGTTTGTTTATTTTTTAACAACCAAACTTTTAGATTATCAACAGTTTCAAGATTTTTTGCTTCGCTCTGAATACCTGAACCTGCTTCTGTAAACGCCTCAATGAGTAAGGCTTGAGTTTCAATTGGAGCTTGATACCAGTACCAACTTGCTACATTATCTTTCCAATACATCCCTAACTCCTCACTAGAAATACTGTTTTCTTTTAATGACGCCATAATTTTATTTGCCTCAGAGGTTTTATCATTTCTCTTTGCAATTAAAGCAATCATCCCTTTGGTATATAAGTTACGATTCGTCCAAAATTTATAGGATTGATTGGTAAAATAATCTACCGCTGTTTGTGTTTTTTTTCTGATAGATTTATCCTTATAAAAACTACGCATATACAAGTATTGAATTTGGAAATTACCAGTATGATTACTCGCTAAATATTCTTTTTCTAATTTTAACCCTTCTGCTTTTGTTTTTGCTCTTTTTCTAATGATGCGTGCTTGTTTCAACAATCCATTATAATCACTAAAAATTTCATCATCTAAAAATTTCACAGCTTTGTTAAGCATCTGTTCTATTTGTTGCCCATTAGTATTTACACCCAATTTCTTTAAATGACCAAAACCAGAAGCAATGTGTTGTGTAATATATCTGTTTGGATATCTACTCCCTTTAAACCAAGGAAAACCTCCGTTACCCATTTGAATCTGAGCTAATTTTCGAGCTGCAGAAGACAATTCATTTTTCATTTTATTCATATCAAACAATAAAGCAATACGCTTTTTCTGTTCTGTTTCTGATTGAGCGTCTCGCAACCACGGTGTTTCTTGAATAATCATAGATTTCAATTCTTGATTCTTCTCCAAATTACTTAATAAAGCATCGCTATTCTTCCATTGATTGAAAACTTCTTGAATCCGCGGATTAGAAGTAGCAATATGACTTGCCAAGGCATTGGCATAATAACGAGAAAAAGTTTGCTCTGCACATTCAAAAGGATACTCCATCAAATATGGCAATGCCTGTACAGCATACCAAGCCGGATTTGAAGTTACCTCCAACGTTAATTTATGATGTTTTAAAGTAGTTGAACTGTTGCTCTTCAACTTATCTAATGTAAATGTCTTAGTCTGATTAGAACGCAACCACATTGGCAGCGTTTCAGTCACTAACATCCTGTTAGACAATACAGGTAATGCATTTTCTTCGCCATCGGTAAAATCGCCTGCTTTAGCTAATATTTTATATTTTACGGCTTGTACATCATCTGGTATTTGCAATGTCCAGCTTACATTGGCATTGCCTTTAGCATTTACTGTAAATCCCACTCTGTCGCTCTGCGACATCTCACCCGAAGGGAGAGAGTTGCCAGAACTCAATACTAACTTCTTAGTAATGTCTTTATTTGTTATTGCATCGTACAGCACCAATTGTGCGATACCATCTAAATTTTTATCGGTTAGATTTGAAATTTTTGAAGCGAATACAATTTGATCTCCTTCACGTAAAAAACGAGGCGGATTTGGCATAACCATCAATTCTTTTTGAGTAACGGTAGTGAATTGTTTTTGTGCTACCGCCATATCTTTGGTATGTGCCAATAAATTTAGATTCCATCGTGTCAAACTCTCAGGGACTGTAAAATTAAAACTCACGTTACCCTCAGCATCTGTTTTTAAATGTGGATAGAAAAATGCTGTTTCTTGTAAGTTTTTACGAGCTACAATGCCTTTTAAAGCTTGCTCTTCTTGTTTTGGAGAAGGTTTTTCTACGGAATCAGTTTCTAAAGCTATTGGGCTTGCCATTGCTTTATCTTCCGTTGCCATTTCAGCTTCGGCATGAACTGAGACTCCTGCAGCTTTTCCCTCTAAAGCTTCGACAGCACTACCCCTCTTACTCCTTCTTTTATTCTTGCCACCATAAGCAGTAACCACAACTTCATCCAAACTAGCATCATCACTATCAAGAACAATAGTATATGTATTGTCTTTTCCTATTTTTACTTTTAGAGATTGAAATCCTACAAAAGAAAGAACTAAAGTCTCTCCTTTTTTGGCTTTCAATTTAAAATTGCCATCAAAATCTGTCTGTGTTCCTCTAGTTGTTCCTTTAACAACAACATTAACACCAGGTAGAGCCCCAACTTCATCAGAAACATTCCCGTAAATAAATCCTTTTTCTTTGGTTTTATCGTAAGAAGAACTGACTGTATTAACTGGTGGATATTTATTTTTTAAATTGCTTAAATAGCTATTATTAACCCAACTATTGGTCAAACTAAAACCAAACCAATTCAATTGGTCGTACAATTGTCGTGCATGACCGTAATAATAGCTATCATTTTTTTGACGGATATTAAAGTTCGTATTCCCAAAACTACGACTCGCATTACTACTACTGTACGAATAATACTGTTGCTGATAAATAGGATTAAAAAACCAATTGTGAGTTCTAAACTGATCTAAAGAAGCATCATACATAGACGCCAATACTTCTGCTGCAACTTTATCTTTTTGAGTTCCTTTAATCTTAAAACTCCAAGTTTCATTTTGCCCAGGTTGTAATTTATCTCTAAACGTGGTAGTTTCAATAGTCAATTCATGTTTAGGATATGGCACATTAATATTGAGTATTCCATTATCAAAAGCGTTATAATTCACCCATTGGTAATGAATTGAAAATCCGCCAACATCTCCTTGTTTTACAGGAACTGAAATTGTTTTCACTTCATTTGACAAATGCACCACTTGCGTATCTACTATGTTGTGTTTTTTAATTACGGTAATGGTAACTGACAGGTCTTTAGAAGCAGAACCCATCCTTAGTTTTACGAACTGGCTGGCTTTGTATTCGTTTTTATCTGCTTTTATGGTAAACAATTGTTGGTCTGCCACTGTTTTATCAACAGAACTAAATACAGTAAAACGTTGCTCAGCTTTTACCTCTTGATTGAATTTATCTTTACATTCAGCAACAATAACATAATTGCCCGATATCCATTTGCTGATATTTTTTAAGGCTATTTTTTTAGATTTTTTGGTATTGAAATCCGTTTTAAAAACAAGCTTCCCTTTTTTCCATTTGTTAATATCACTTTCTGTTTGATACGCATCATGAGGAAATAATTTTTGAAACTCGTCTTTAGAAAACTCTTGATAATCTGGTGCTTGCCAAGGACGCTTTCTCAAAGGGTTTTCAGGAGCAATTAATTTATATATTTTTACCTGTCCTTTTGTAGCTACAAATTGTCCATTTAAATTGTTGGTCGTTAAATTGACACTATAGTCTTTTTTTGTTTTATCTAATAACTCCGACAAGGAAGCGTCAATTGTCAAAGCATGATAACCTACATTTACCATAGTTTCAGTGCTTCTAGTCTCACCGTTGACATCAGTTACGTCTGCAATAACTTTATAATTAAACGTAGGTTGACTGCTTTTATCAACTTTTAAATCTGGAATGGCTTCAAAGGTGATTTCATACTTTCCTGAAGTATCTGTAGTGGTCTCACCATGCGTAATTTCAAGTTCATCAGAAGAAAATGACGATCTATAATGCCAATACCAACTAGGGTATTGAGCGGTTCTTACCACACGATAGGTCACTTTTGCATCCGTAATATTACTTCCTGCAAAAGCAGTTGCAGTACCATTAACTGTAATACTATCATTGACTTTGTAGGTTTCTGTTACGGGTTTAAATTCAGTTTCGAATTTAGGACGCTTATATTCTTCGACTGAAAAATAAGTGCTTCCGTTAAATTCATAAGCCGATGCACGGATATTAAAGTTACCTGTTAAACCTGTACTTGGAATGATAAACTCTCCGCTAAAAGAACCAAATTCATTTGTTTTTAGTTTTAAAGTTTTTACATTCTGATAATTGACATCTTGTAAAACAACTGTGACATTTTTATTTTCAGCACTCTGTGATTTATTGTTTTTTGAACTCACAGCAATTCCCTTAAAATATACGGTTTGTCCAGGTCTATAAATACTTCTATCCGTAAATAAAAACACATTAGAAGACTCTCCGTTAGGCTCTTTATAATTGTAACTTTCATTCAAATAAAAATCACCAAAAACAGCTTTGTCTTTTAGATGTGACACCGTAATTACAACGTTTCTATAATCTATATTTACACTGAATTCTATTTGACCTTTCGCATTACTAGTCAAGGTTAAATCTATCCGTTTATTATACCTACCTGTATTGTAATTCTTAATATGTACCGTAGCACCCACCAAAGGTTTTCCTGAATTTCTATCAACAACCTGATAAATATTCTTATTTGAAACTACATTTCTTTCAATTAAAGCAATGTTAGTGACTTGCACAAAACTATATCCGAAAGTCTTATGCTCAGAAGTTTCTTTATCAGTTGAAGAAAAAATCAAATAATTACCCTGTGCTAATTCTGGCAATAGCACTTCTGTTTTATGATGTTGATAATCACTTTCGTTACGCAAACTGGCATCCCAAGTTTTTATGACTTTTAATTTATGGATGAAAGCAACTTTGATAGAATCATTGTAAATTTTTTCAAATTTTCGTCGTTGTCTTTTACTAATTTCGAAGATTTTAAAAAACAACTTATCCGTATTCTTATAGTCAATCAGCAATCGTGAAGGTGTATTTATGGATACAAATTGCTCATTGGTAATTTGCAGACTTTTGCTGAGTATCTGACTTTGTAAAGACTTACACTTTTCTGCTCCGATAGAATTCGGAAACTTAACAATAGCTTCTTCACAAATTTGAAAGGCTTCTTTCCGTTTAAATTGATTTTCTTTATTTTCTAAAGGATTAAAGCTGTTTGCTTGCTGATTGTATAAAGAAGCAATTCTAAAATCTATCTCAGTAGAAACTTCATGACTAGCAAATTGCTCTTTTAATTCTTGCAATGCACTTAAATAAACAATGTCTTTGTCATTAAAAACAGCATTAGACCTTACAAAATCTAGACGCTCTAAACTCAAAATCACCAATGCCGTTGGGTCTGTATCATTGGCATGAGATAACGTCAAATTTTTATACAAACGTAAAGCATTCAATTGCTGAGATAGACTATCTTTTGCATACAATTGGTTTTTTACAAAATCAGAATTACCTGATAACAATTTAGAATTATCAATTTCAAATTTATAAGATGGACGCTTGAGGTTATTTTCATCAGTTTTATAAAAATCAATAGCTCTATGTGCTAAAAAATCGTAAAGTGTAGGTCTATACTTTTTTGAATTCTTTTGCAAGAGTAAAATGTCATCAAACTGTTTTAAATCGGTTTTTTGTAATTGCAGCCCATTGACTAAAGATTGCTTATAATGAAAATGTGTTTCTTCAAAAATGGTTTGCAAATCCCAAGTTCTAAAATCGGTTGAATCAACTTTTTTTGCAGTATTTGTTCTATTGTAAAACTTCCATCTATTTTGCTGAAAATATTGCCAATAAATATCTGCAATAATTCCTTCTAACATATTTTTAGTAGGGAATTTATGCTCAGCAGCTTCTTTTTTAAGGGTATTGATAATATTTAATTGAGCATCTTCTTCTAAAGTCAAAGCAAACTTTGATTTGTACAATAACGTTTTTATCAATTGAGGGTCATTACCTTCTTTTTTTGCTTTTTTATAAATTTTTTCAACCTCAGTCAAAGCAGATTTTGGCAATCTTTTCAATTCAAACTGTTCTACTTTTTTCCAATCTTTTTCACAACTATCATATGACTGTGCAGTCACAAGCGTTGAAAACAATAGAATTAAACTAAGCGTTACAATTGATTTTTGCATAATATTTTTCTTTTAAGATATCAAAATTCAGTATAAAGGCTTAAAATTACAACTTAAAATGAGTAAACGTTCCGTTTTTGGCTGTAAAACTGCATTTTGAATGAGTTTTCTCTCTTTAGTCTTCTTTAAAGGAAAGGAAACATCAGTGATTTATAAGTTCAAAATTAATTACTTTTGCAGTCTTAATTTACCTTATGAATTCTAGTAAAGAAATCTACCAACTTACCAAACACAAAACACGTGTTGTTATTTTGGGCTCAGAACGTAACACAATTATTGCAATGACACTACATGTACTGACTTATCATGAACGAGAGGTCGATATTGTTTCAGAAAGCACTCACAAAATATCTTTAACTGATGAAAATGATTTTGTCATTATTGAGGCTGGTGAAAACACTCATGAATTAAATGCAAACATTGCCTTATTGAGTTCGAATCTTGAAGCAGACAACTCTCAATTAACCCATTTTATCAACTCCATCACCAATGGTGGAATTTTGGTTTATAATGAGGAAGATTCAATGATAAAAGAACTGATTGAAGAAAACACAAAACCAATACAAAAATATCCATACCAAACACCGCCATACACCATTGAAAATGAGCAGTTTTTTTTAAACACTAATGAAGGTAAATTACCTTTAGAAATCTCTGGCAAAAATGACTTGCAAAATCTAGCTGGTGTAAAATGGATTTGCCAACATATGGCTATTGATGAAGATGATTTTTATGAGGCGATTGGGAGTTTTGAAGGCAGAAAACAATAGTTAACACCCCTAAAGTCCCCTCAAGGGGACAATACTAAAAAGTGACAGAAGGATGTCCCCTTGAGGGGACTTTAGGAGTGTGTTTTTTTTTAAAACTTCCAACTAAAAAATCCTTCCCTTCGGGAAGGATTTAGGATGGGATTACTCACTAACATTCAATACCAATTTCCCCATTTTATCGCCAGAAAATAGTCTTAAAAAAGTTTTATGAAAATTCTCGATCCCTTCATAAATATCTTCTTTAGATTTTAGTTTTCCTTCAAGCATCTACTGCCCCATTTGCTGAGCTGCTTTTCTATAATCTTTAGCATAATCAAAAACAACCATACCTTTCATCGTTGCTCTACAGACTAATAATGACAGATAATTTGAAGATCCTTTAACCTCATCAGCATTGTTATATTGTGAAATAGCTCCATCAAAACCTAAGGTATCAATTAAGTAATTACATTTATCAACTCCACCAGCAATACCAATGACTTTACAATTTTTTATTTTAGCAATTTGACCAATAACACTTCCAATAACAACCCAACCTAAATTATTTACAGGCATTCATTTTCGTTTAAAGGATAAAAATGTCTTTTATTTGTGCTTTATGTTACACACGTCTATTTAAATTCATTCTAAATTATGTTTTTATTTATTTAATCTCTAATTTTGTCTACCTATTTAGACTAGATGAAAATTAATAAAGACACAAGAATTTCAACTTTAATCAAAGAAAACAAAGAAACTATTGAAGTTATAGGCTCTATCAATAAAAACTTTTTAAAGTTAAAAAATCCTATTTTACGCAAAGTATTAGCTCCAAGAGTTACTATTGCTGATGCTGCAAAAGTAGGAGGTGTAACCTTAGAAGTTTTAGTAACAAAATTAGAAGGTGTGGGTTTTGAATTTGAAAGT
>JAMONB010000253.1 GCA_027066745.1 Flavobacteriaceae bacterium | reverse complement strand
TACATAATATTATTCCATCTTCTACAGGTGCCGCTAAAGCAGTAGGTAAAGTGATACCTTCGTTAAACGGAAAACTTACAGGGATGTCATTTAGAGTTCCAACTATGGATGTTTCAGTGGTTGACTTAACTGTAAGACTTAAAAAAAGTGCTACTTATGACGAAGTTTGTAAAGTAATGAAAGATGCCTCTGAAGGAGAACTTAAAGGAATATTAGGTTATACAGAAGATTTAGTGGTTTCTCAAGATTTTGTAGGAGAAACTAGAACTTCTGTTTTTGATGCGAATGCAGGAATTGCCTTAACGGATAACTTTGTAAAAGTTGTTTCATGGTATGATAATGAGTATGGATATTCAACTAAAATAATTGATTTATTAGAGTATTCAGCGTCATTATAAATTTGTATATTTATCCCGAAGCCTCGGGATTTCTGCCTCCCGATAATTATCAGGAGGCAGTTTTTTTGTTTAAAAGGTATACTCATGGATATTCATATTTTGCTTTCATTTATTGGGGCTACAGCATTATTAGCGATGATGCCAGGACCTGATAATATTTTTGTGTTGATACAAAGTATTACTAATGGTGTAAAATATGGTTTAGCTACAGTATTTGGTTTAATTTCTGGTTGTCTTGTGCATACTTCATTGGTTGCGTTTGGAGTTTCGGCACTTATTAAAGAAAATGAACAGGTGTTTTTAGGATTGAAATTCTTTGGTGCAGCATATTTAATCTATTTAGCTTACAAAGTAGTTCAAAGCCCAGTAGAATTGTCTATAACTGCTGATAAAAAATTAAAGAAGAACACAGTACAGTTATTTAAACAAGGCTTTATAATGAATGTGTTGAACCCAAAAGTATCCATTTTCTTTTTAGCTTTTTTTCCAGCATTTCTTTTTAGTGATACCTTAAGTAATGTCTCTCAATTTTTTATTCTTGGTTTTATTTTTATGGGAGTTTCGCTACTGATTTTTTCAATCATAGCTTTATTATCAGGTGCAATTTCTAAATCTATTTTAAAACATTCAAAAATAGGCTATTTTTTAAAATGGTTACAAATTGTTGTATTTGTTGGGATAGCATTTTTTATTTTATTCTCGTAAAAAGTTTAAAAAAAAGGGGTAATTAAGATTGCTTACTGCTTTATTTTTCTTCGTACCTTTGATACATAAATGAGTCGAATAAAAATCATAGAATGTCCGAGGGATGCCATGCAGGGTATCAAGCAATTTATCCCCACAGCTACCAAAGCGACATATATCAATCAATTGTTAAAAGTTGGTTTTGATACGATTGATTTTGGCAGTTTTGTATCACCTAGAGCAATTCCGCAAATGAGAGATACTGCTGAGGTGCTTTCAAGATTAGACTTAGACAATACTAAGAGTAAATTGTTGGCTATTGTTGCTAATATTCGTGGAGCAAATGATGCTTCACAATTTGAAGAGATTAATTATTTAGGGTATCCTTTTTCTATATCTGAAAATTTTCAGATGCGTAATACAGGAAAAACTATAGCTGAATCTATTTTAATTTTAGATGAAATTTTAGCCATTGCAACTAAAACCAATAAAGAAGTTGTTGCGTATTTATCGATGGGCTTTGGTAATCCGTATGGAGATCCTTGGAGTGTAGATATCGTGGCAGATTGGACACAGAAAATGTCAAGTATGGGTGTTAAAATTATTTCTCTATCTGATACGATTGGGAGTTCTACACCAACTATTATTAATTATTTGTTTTCACATTTGATTCCCTTATATCCTACGATAGAATTTGGAGCACATTTACACACTACACCAGCAACATGGCAAGAAAAAGTTAGTGCTGCGTATCAAGCTGGTTGTAATAGATTCGATAGTGCAATTAAAGGTTATGGCGGTTGTCCTATGGCTAAAGATGAATTGACAGGCAATATGCCTACTGAGAAAGTTTTACATTATTTTAATGAAAAGAAGGTAAATTTAGAATTAAACCAAAAATCTTTTGATGAAGCTTATAATAATGCAAGTCATGTTTTTCTATAAACCTCAC
>JAMONB010000252.1 GCA_027066745.1 Flavobacteriaceae bacterium | reverse complement strand
CTTTACAGGTAAATGGTACAATGCATTAATGGGTAAACCTCAGCACGAATTGGTGTTGATGTCTAATATTGAATTCGGGTTTTTAGGAGCTTATGATAATAAAGTAGGGATATCTCCTTTTGAACGTTTTCATCTTGGAGGAGATGGTTTGTCAACTGGGCGGTTTGACGGAAGTCAAACTGTAGGGTTACGTGGTTATCAAAATAATAGTTTATCTTCTATAGAAGGAGGGACTATATATAATAAGGTTGCTTTAGAATTAAGATACCCTATTACCTTAAAACCATCAGCATCAATATATGTATTAGGCTTTTTAGAAGGAGGGAATGCATATGATAAATTTGAAAACTATGAGCCATTTAAACTTAAACGTTCAGCAGGTTTAGGTCTAAGAATATTTATGCCTGCATTTGGTTTACTAGGTATTGACTTTGGTCATGGGTTTGATGACGTTCCAGGTTTACCTGGACAAAAATCTGGATGGCAAACACATTTTATTATTGGGCAACAATTCTAACAAAATGAGTACATTTGCAATATAATTTTACTTTGGCACGGTTTTTTCTAAATACACATTGTACTATGATACGTAAAGCAGCATTTATATTCACATTATTTATAAGTACCATACTAGTAGCTCAAAAGCCACAAAAGATAGCTTATATAGACATGCAATACATTTTAGAAAATGTACCTGAATATAATGAAGCAGAATCTAGACTGAAAGCTAAAATAATTACATGGCAACAAAAATTAGATGCCATTAAAAGAGATATTGAAGTGTTGAAAACAGATTTAAGTAATGAAAAAGCATTACTTACTAATGAATTGATTAATGAGCGTGAAGAAGATATACAAATTAAAGAGTTAGATTTAAAGAAGTTACAGGCTGCTTATTTTGGACCAGCAGGAGATTTATTTATGCTGCGTAAACAATTGGTAAAGCCAGTTCAAGATCAAATTTATAATGCCATACAAAAAATAGCTATTGCAAAAAAATATGACATTGTTTTTGATAAATCTAGTGATTTAATTATGTTGTACTCTAATAAACGGTATGATATTAGTGAATTGGTGTTGAGTAAAATTGTAAAAGGAAGAAAAGTGAAAGCAGTAGCAGAGAAAAGAGAAGAAAGGAAAGAGGCAAAAGCAGAAGCAACTGATAAAGCAAAAACAAAAGCAGCAGAAAGACAAGCAACTCGTGATGCTTTAAAAGAGAAAATAAGATTACAAAATGAAGCCAAAGCAAAAAAGAGAGCAGAAATTAAAAAAGTTGCTGATGAAAAACGTAAAAAACGTTTAGAAGAAATAGCAAAACGTAAAAAGGCGAAAGAAGATAAAATAAAAAAAGATATAGAAAGCAAAAAAGAGAACAATAATAATTAATAAATACTAAAACAAATGAAACTATTTAAAAATCTACTATTAACAAGTGTACTATTTATAGGAGCAATGACGGTAAATGCACAGTCAAAAGTAGCTCATATTAATACTGATGAATTGGTGGCATCTATGCCAGAGACTAATCTCATGCAAGAAGAACTAAAAAAAGTGGTTCAAGCTTATGATACTGACTTTAAAACTCAAAGCACTGCATTGCAAACCAAATTGCAAAAGTATGATAAAGAAGCAGCCACACAAACAGATGCAGAAAATCAAAAAAGAGGAGTTGAAGTACAAGAATTACAAAGAAAATTACAAGTATACAGGCAAACGGCTCAAGAAGAATTACAAAAAAAAGAACGTGACTTATACATGCCGATTGCAGAAAAAGCTCAAAATGCTATCAATGCTGTGGCAAAAGCAAAAGGTTTTGACTATGTAATTGATTCAACGCCAGGTAAAGGCTTAATTGTATATAATGGTACTGACTTAATGGCTGATGTTAAGGCTGAATTGGCTAAAAAATAAAATATAGCATTAACAATGTCACGTCCTGAATAATCGATACAGATTTTAGTGACTTAAATTTAATTTAAAGGTAGTAATTTTAAATTATTACCTTTATTTTTTTATATTCTTTTCTTTTTAACTTGTTTTG
>JAMONB010000251.1 GCA_027066745.1 Flavobacteriaceae bacterium | reverse complement strand
CTGGTCTGTCTGCATCTGTAATTAGAGCTGTTACAATGTTTACTGCTGTGGCTATTTCTTTGACAACTAAAAATACAATTAATACTTATAAAGCCTTAATTATATCCATTTTTTTTCTACTTCTCTTCAATCCGTATTATATCTTTGAAGTTGGGTTTCAATTAAGTTATTTAGCTGTTTTTTTTATTGTTTGGATACAGCCATTAATCTATAAGCTCTGGCAACCAAAATCAAAACTTATTAATTATCCTTGGCAATTATTTACAGTTTCTATTGCTGCTCAATTAGGTGTATTGCCTTTAAGTTTATATTACTTTCATCAATTCCCTGGCTTATTTTTTGTTGCCAATTTAATTATAATTCCGTTTTTAGGGATAATTTTAGGCCTGGGAATTCTAGTCATATTCCTTTCTATATTTAATGTGTTACCCCATTTTATAGCTATTGTTTACGAACAAATTATCTTTCTATTAAATTCAACTGTCGCTTTGATAGCCAAACAAGAATCCTTTTTATTTCAAAACGTTTCTGTTGGTATGATTACAGTTATTCTCTTATATTTATTAATCATCCTATTCTTTAAATGGGTTGAAACTAAAAACCTGTCTTATTTTAAATATGTACTTATCGCCTTACTCCTCTTTCAATCCAATTTAATTGTAGAAAAGTACAAAAACAGCCATTCTAATGAATTTGTAATTTTCAATAAAGCAAGACAAACTATACTTTCAGAACGGAGGGGAGAAAATGTCAATATTTATTTCAGTTCTGATAATTTTAAAATCAACAATAGTATTAACGCTTATTTAATAGGTACAAACTCTCAGGTGGTGTCAACTCAAAAAAATATTAAAAATATATATACATTGCATTCAAAAAAACTGTTAATAATTGATAGTTTATCTGTTTATTCAAACCTTAGTTTTTCTCCTGAAATTATCCTCTTAAGAGATTCTCCTAACATAAACTTAAATCGGTTGATTAAAGAGGTAGCTCCAAAAACTATAATTGCTGATGCATCCAATTATAAAAATCATGTTTTATTGTGGCAAAAAACCTGTGAAAAGTACAATATTAACTTCCATTATACCGTTAAGGATGGAGCATTTGTAGAAAGATAATAAACCTTTCTACAATTCGTTTTTTAAATTATCTTTGCAATAAAAAAACTATGAAACGAGCATGTTAGAGTTTTTACGCTCAGGGAATGATTATCCCGTCCCGAGGTTTCAGGAGTCAAGATGCCCGTTAAAAAATAATAAATTATAAACACATGAAAATTATTGTCCCTATGGCTGGTATAGGTTCTAGACTTAGACCACATACTTTAACCATCCCTAAACCCTTAACTTTATTAGCAGGAAAACCAATTGTACAACGACTAGTCGAAGATATTGCTAAGGTTCTCAATCAAAAAATTGAAGAAATTGCCTTTGTTATTGGGCCAACTTTTCCTGCAGATACTGAAGAAAAATTATTGGCCATTGCAAAAGATTTGAATGCAAAAGGTGTTGTTACTATCCAAAGAGAAGCTTTAGGTACTGCCCATGCTATTCAATGTGCAAAAGAATCATTAAATGGTCCTTGTGTTGTTGCTTTTGCTGACACCTTATTTAAAGCAGATTTTACACTAAATGCTGATGCAGACGGTGCTATTTGGGTAAAACAAGTTGAAAACCCTAATGCATATGGTGTTATTAAACTAAAAGATGGTATTATCACTGATTTTGTTGAAAAACCAGAAAAGTTTGTTTCCGATTTAGCCATTATTGGTATTTATTATTTTAAAAAAGGTGAAATTCTACGTGAAGAAATTCAATATTTATTAGATAATGATATCAAAGAAAAAGGAGAATATCAATTGACCAATGCTCTTGAAAACATGAAACAAAAAGGTATGAAATTTGTACCTGGTCAAGTAGATGAATGGATGGATTGTGGTAATAAAGAAATTACTGTTCAGACTAACGGCCGTGTATTACAATTTGCACAACAAGAGGGACAAAATTTAGTAGCTGAATCAGTAATTCTAGAAAATTCAGAAATTATACAGCCATGTTATATTGGTGATAATGTAAAGTTAATTAATGCTAAAATTGGTCCAAATGTGTCACTTGGCACAAATTGTGTGGTAGAAAATTCAACAATTAAAAATTCATTAATTCAAACCAATTCAACAATTAAAAATGCTAAATTAGAATTTGCAATGATAGGTAACCATGTTGAATATAATGGTGATTACTCTTCAATTAGTATTGGTGATTATTCTAAATTGATTTAATTACAAAATTTCAATTACCCATTAAGCAATCTAAAAATAGTTCTAACCTCTCTAAAGGAGAGACAAATAGGAAACCGATGTTAAGCATTAAAGAATTTTAATGATAAAACGAGTCAAACATATTATTGTATTATGTTTTATGAGCATTTCTTTTTTAGGTTTTGCACAACAAGACTCTTTAGCAAATGCTTTGCTAGTAAAAAAGAATATTGAAGAAATTCAAAAAGAGCAGAAAGAACTCAATTTTGAGACCTTCTTTTTTGAAGCTTTACAAGAAAAAGCTATTGGTAATTTTGAAAAAGCTATTACTGCATTAGAAAATTGTCAAAATATTAAAAAAGAGGATAAAGCAATGTTTTTTGAATTCGGTAAAAATTATTTTGAATTAGAAAAATACCCTGAAGCAGAAGCTTATACTAAAAAAGCATTACATCAAGATTCTGATAATTTATTTATTCAATTATTACTTAGAGACATTTACAACAAATTAAACAACTATAAAGATGCCTTAACTTTACAAAAAAAAATAGCTGAAAAAAATGAAGATTCTGAATTAGAATTAGTCACTCTTTATATTAAAAACAACCAGATTGACAATGCCAAACAGATTTTACTTGATTTAGAAAAAAAAGGCACGTTATCAGCCAATTTGATTCCTTTTAAAGAATCTTTATTAGATAGTAAATCAGCATCTCTAGAAGAAGTGGCAATTAAAAAACCTTTTGAAAAACAATCTATAGAGGAATTAAAAACAGCATATCAATCTGAAAAAGCATTCAAAATTCTAAAACCTCTTCTAAATAAATTGAATACAAATAAGAGGTATTTAGATTTAGAAAAAAACAGTAGAGATGGCTTAGAGTTGTTTCCAGCTCAACCTTTTGTATATTTGATGAATGCAACAGCTTTAAATTATACGAAACAGTATCAAAAAGCCTTAGTAGTTTTAGAAAGTGGGTTAGATTATATTGTTGATGATACGTTACTTGAAGCGGATTTTTATGAGCAAATGAGCTTAAGCTATAAAGGATTGAATAAAAATATTAAAGCTTCAGAATATTATAATAAATCAGTCGATTTAAATCAAAAAATATAATGATATTAAAAAAGGTTATCCTTCTAATTGTAATTTTTACACTTGTATCTGCATGTAAAACAACGAAAATTTTAAATAAAAATATGGATACTGGTTTATCTTCAAAAAAAGTAATTAAAAATCATTATACCAATACTTTTAATAAAGAAACTGTTAAAGCAAAATTAAAAGTAAAATATCGTGGAAAATCAAGTTTGCCAAGTATTAATGCTTCATTAAGAATAAAAAAAAATGAAACCATATGGATTAGCCTAACAAAATTAGGTTTTCCAATAGGTAAAGTATTAATAACACCAAACAGAGTTAGTTTTTATGAAAAAATTAATAGAACCTATTTTGATGGTGACTTTACTTTAATAAGTAATTTACTTGGTACGGAATTAGATTTTGAAAAAGTCCAAAATTTATTATTTGGTCAGGCACTATTAAATTTAAAAAAAGAAGCTTTTCATCTTGAAATTGATAAAAACAACTATTTGTTAAAACCTAAAGTTGCAAATAATTTATATGATATTTTATTTTTAATCAATCCTCTAAATTTTAAAATCAACAGTCAACAAATTAAACAATTAGATAAAAACAACACCTTGGTTATCAACTATCCCAATTACACTACAATTGATGGTGAAATTTTTCCTAAAGAAATATATATTAAAGCTTCTGATGTGAAAAACACGTCTACCATTTCTGTTAATTACAAATCAGTTGAATTTAATCAACCTCTTAGTTTTCCTTTTAAAATACCTAAAAATTATGAAAAAATAGAGTTAAAATAAACGGTATTAAATTGTTGAAATATTTTTAGCTATAAAAATGTCATTTAAGTAAAAAAAGATAGCTTTGTACTATGAATTTAAAAGTTGTTTTTTTTATACTATTTTCTATTTTCTTCTCTTGGTCTTCATTAGGTCAAACAAAAAAACAATTAGAGAAAAAGAGAAAACAACTACAAAAAGAAATTAGAGAAACACAAAGTCTTCTTTTTAAATCTAAAAAAGAAGCTGAAGCTTTACTCTCTGAACTTGATGATTTAAACAAAATAATTGGTGTGCGTACCAGATTGATTAGAACAATTAATGAAGAAGCTGAAAAATTATCAGATGAAATCACTTCTAATGAAACAGAAATAAATCAATTAGAAAATGATTTATCAATTTTGAAAAAAGATTATGCAGCTATGATTGTCAAATCATATAAGAATAAAAATAAACAGAGTAGGTTAATGTTCTTACTTTCTTCTGAAAGCTTTTCTCAAGCTTATAATAGAATGCAATACTTAAAACAATACACCAATTACAGGAAACAACAAGGTGAAAAAATTAAAATTTCTGCTAATAAATTAATTGTATTGACAGATTCTTTACGAATTAAAGAAGGTGAAAAACGGTTATTATTAGGTATCTATTCAAAACAGAAAGATAGTGTGGGTCGTGAAAAAACATCACAAGTAAGGCTCGTTGGTAAAGTAAAAGCAAAAGAGAAAAAATATATTACTCAAATAAAAAACATACAAGCAGAAGAACGAAAAATAGATAAAAAAATTGAACGCTTAATTGCTGAGGCTATTAGAAAATCTAAAAAAGGAAATACAAATACTAGTAAAAAATCTTCTTCAAGTTTTAATTTAACACCCGAGGCAAAAAAACTAGAATCTAATTTTATAGCTAACAAAGGTATTTTGCCTTGGCCAACCAAAAGAGGTGTTGTTGTTAGAAGGTTTGGTACACAACCACATCCTACTCTTGCAGGAATTACCATTAAAAGTAGTGGAATACATATTGCTACTGAAAAAAACACTAAAGCAAGAGCTGTTTTCAATGGTAAGGTACTGTCTATTGTCAAACTTTCTGGTGGAAAAAAATTAGTATTGATTCAGCATGGTAATTATATTTCAGGCTATCAAAATTTAGATCATGTATCTGTTAAAGTAGGAGAAAATATCACTACAAAACAAGAAATTGGTACAATTCATACTGATCCAACAACAGGTAAAACTATTTTAATTTTTATTTTAAATAAAAATAATAAATTCCAAAATCCTGAACCTTGGATTGGGAAAATGGCTTAAGAACCCATAAACAGAGCCTTTAATTCTTCCGCTTCTTGAGGTTTCATTCTGCCAGACAACACTAAACTTAATTGTTTTCTACGTAAGGCTCCGTCAAAACGTTCTTGCTCTAATTTGGTTTCTGGTTGAATTGCTGGCACTTTAATAGGTACTCCTGTTTTATCAACAGCTACAAAAGTATAAATACCTTCATTTACCTTGGTTTTTTGTCCACTTTTTAAATCCTCTGTCCAAACATCTGCATAAACTTCCATAGAAGATTTAAACGCTCTTGAGACTTTTGATTCTACTGAAACAATGCTACCCACAGGTACTGCTTTATTAAAAACTACATGGTTTACAGAAGCTGTCACCACAATTTGACCAGAATGTCTTTGAGCAGCAATACTACAAGCTCTATCCATACGTGCTAATATTTCCCCTCCAAACAGACTATGTAATGCATTTGTTTCACCAGGTAAAACCATATCAGTTAAAACAGTTAAAGATTCTTTTGGTGTTTTGGTATTCATAGATTTTATTTTAGACAAAGATATTCAATATTCAAGTACAACCTGAATTTACTATTGTCAAATTTTAATAAAAAAAGCTTAGAAATATTTTGTAAAAAAGAGTTTGTTTTTTGAGTTGCAAACTATAGCAACTCAAAAAAAAACAGTAATTAAGACTTATAAAAGGAAAATTTTTAAAGATTCTGAATCAGCAACCAAGCATCTTCAGACTCTGTTTTTTTAATTCTGTATAAGTTGTTAATGGCATTGTTTCTTTCTGTATAACTCTCATAAGAAACCTGAGTTAAACCCCATTTGTTAATCCCTAGAATTCTAGCTTTATAGCCATTTGCAATCAGCTTATTCACCAAACGTTGAGCATTTTCAGGATATCTAAATGCTCCTGCAATTACATGAAAAGGTTTTTTATCTAAAGTAACATTAACACTTATTGATGGTAGGGCTTCTGAAACAATAAAAGTTGCTTTTTCAATTTTTGTTTCAATTTCATGTTGTTGTTTTTGAGCCTCAACAAGTTGTTGTTCATTCTTATATTTTTGATAAATAGAATTCCCTCCAAATCCTAAAACTGAAAGTCCAAGGATGAGAATTGCAGCATATTTTAAATAATTTGGAGTTTCTTTCTCTTTATTGGCTAGAATAACAGGTGGTTTTTGCTCTAATTTTTCCACTTGTTTTATATATGCTTCCCGTTTAACTTCAGGCAACACAAATGAAGACAACCCAAAAGACGCTACTAAATAATTGATTTTTATTTGGGGTTCAAAAATTAGTGTACTACTTGCATCTAAAGAAAATTTACCAATATTTTCTAAATCTAAATCTGTTTGTTTTAACGTTTCAAACCATTGTTTGATTTCAAACTTTATAAAATTTACTGCAGAATCATAAGGTACTTGATCTACAGCAGCAATATAATTGGCAAGTAATCTATCATTATTCTTTAAATGACTATTAAAAGTAATTGATTTGTGAGGTGGGTAAAAGGTATTAGTGTTTTTATTAATAAATGCAGATTTAGTACTGCTTATAAAACCTCCAAAATTAGGCACAATAACACATTCATACCTATATAATAAATCGCTTATGTATTCTGATAGTTTCAGTTGATTAAATCTTAGGGGTGTTTGGTAAAAACAAATTTAGAAAAAACTTTAGATTAAATATACTTTAGACTCTAATTTTATTAACAATTTTTGTACATTTAATTTCTTTAAAAATTAACTTTTGAGCACAGAAGAACTTCTTAATCTCTTAGCTTTAATCAATGCAAATGGTATAGGCGATGTCATGGCTAAGAAATTAATTTCTCATTGTGGTAGTGCAACTCAGGTTTTTGCCGAGAGAAAACAAGCCCTCTCTAAAATCTCTGGAGTAGGTACTGCCATTATATATGCACTAAAAGATAATACTCTTTTTACTAGAGCTGAAAAAGAAATTGATTTTATGAATGCCAATGCTATTCAATATTCATATTTTCAAGATGATGATTATCCTATGTACCTAAAACATTGTTTTGATGCTCCTATTTTCTTTTTTAAAAAAGGAAACATTCAGTTAAATCATCAAAAAGTGATAAGTGTCGTTGGCACTAGACAAATGACTGGTTATGGAAAATCTGTATTAGAAGACCTTATCAAAAATTTAGTAGAATACAATCCTGTTATTATTAGCGGGTTAGCTTATGGTGTTGATATACATGCTCATAAATTAGCTCTTGAACACAAACTACAAACAGTTGCTGTTTTGGCTCATGGTTTGGATAGGGTTTACCCTACTATTCACAAAAAATATGCTGATAAAATGCTTGATAATGGTGGTTTAATTACTGACTATTGGTCAGGTACAAAACCTGAAAGAGAAAATTTTGTAAAAAGAAATAGAGTTGTTGCTGGCCTTTCACAAGCGACTATTGTTATAGAATCGGCTGATAAAGGAGGTTCTTTAATTACAGCAGACATTGCCAATTCATACAATAGGGAGGTATTTGCCATTCCTGGGAGGGTAACTGATGCTTACAGCAGAGGATGCAATCAACTCATCAAAACCAATAAAGCAGCAGTAGTAACTTCTGCTAAAGATGTAGCTTATATTTTAGGATGGGAAAAAGACGATAAACAAAAAAAAGCCATTCAACAACAGTTGTTTATTGAGCTTTCAGATACTGAAAAAGGCATATATAATTACTTGTTAAAAGAAGGAAAACAACAATTAGACCTCATTGCATTACACTGTAATCTTCCTGTTTTTAAAACAGCAACATTGTTATTAACTCTTGAATTAAAAGGGGTAATCAAGCCTTTACCAGGAAAGATTTTTGAAGCGATATAAATCCCATCCCTCACCCTTTCCAAAGGGAAGGGAATCTGTGAAGATTATTACAAAATAATTCTTAGGAAATTTGTGTATTCATAACAAAAAAGCAAGTATTGTTTAGTGAAAATTAAACCCCTAACTTGGTATAAACTCTTTTTCAATAAAATATTGAATTACAGCCTCTTTCATTAATACCGATTGTTCACCAGGTTTTAAAAAGGGTAACTCATCAATGGTTTTATAATGTGGCCACCGATCTTCATCAAAAAAATCAAATTCATAATAACCTAAAGGTTCTAATAGTCGGCAAATGGCTATATGCATCAAGTTTATTTTTTCATCTTTATTAAATTTTCGATGACCTTGACCTAACTCTTGTACGCCAATTAAATAAATAATTGTATCTAAATCAACCGTATCACCATCAGCAAATTGCATTGAAATTTTTGATTTCAACAATTCCCATTTCATTTTCAATGCTAAATCTCTTGACATACTACTATTTTAAGCAAAGATAGGTATAGTTTTTACTTTTTTCTGTTTAAAACCCAACCTAATTCTATATCAATTAATGGAGTGATAGCTCCTTCATTTCTTAAAGTTTCAAAAGCATAACCAACCCCTAAATCTAAAGAAAACCTAAAACCTTTTTTGTAAGTACGTTGAAAACCCCAAGTAGGACCAGCCACAAAAATAGCTTGATCATTATATTTGTTATTCTTAAATAATGGTTTGTTACTTTGCAGTGTAGCTAAAAAAGAAATATAATTGGCTGAATTATTGGCTGTTCTCTTCCCTTTTTTTGCTCTTTTATCAAAATTATAATAGTATTTATATTGGCTTTCAAAATATGGAAAAAAAGAAATTTCAGTATCTCGATTAGAACCTGCTGCAAAAATAAATCCTGTTCCAACTTCAAAAGTTACAGAAGTTTTATTGGTTAAACCAGCTTCATATTCTATCGCTGGTGCCAAAAAATTTAGTTTTAGTTGACCTTTTTCAACTTTAGCCGTTTGAGAGTTTGCTAAAAAAGTAAAAATCATAAACACAAAAATTAGATTGTTTTTCATTCATGAATTATTTTAGAGTTGACAAACCTAAAACTCAAAAAGTATGCCATATAAAAATTAAATGGTCTTATCCTTAATTTTCAAATCTATCAATTTCCCTGTATGAATATCAAAAACCCAACCGTGAATTTTTAAACCTCTATTTTTAACTGCTTTTTGCACAACTCTTGTTTTTATCAAGTTTAGATACTGCTCTTGTACATTCAATTCTACCAGCCTATTGTATTTCTCTTCTTCATTTTCAATTGTATTCAGTTCTTTTTGATGGTTTTTAATTACCTTTTTAATGTTTTTTAACCATGGGTTTAAAGCTCCTGTGTCTTCAAACTCCATCGCCGCTTTAACACCTCCACAAGCATAATGACCACAGACAACAATATGCTTTACTTTTAAAGTATCTACAGCATAGTGTATAACAGACATTACATTTAAATCAGTACTACTCACCATATTAGCAATATTTCTGTGTACAAAAACATCACCTGTATCCAACCCCATCATCTCTTTAGTA
>JAMONB010000250.1 GCA_027066745.1 Flavobacteriaceae bacterium | reverse complement strand
GATAAAGATAATGAATAGTAGTTTTTAGTTAATAGAAAAGCCTCTCATCTAATAATAATGAGAGGCTTTTTTTTTATGATTATAAAAACTGTTTTGAAATATTTTCAGCCTTTCTATTCTCAGTATAGTCATAAAACCCTTCTCCAGATTTTACACCTAGTTTACCCGCAGTAACCATATTTACTAATAACGGACATGGTGCGTATTTAGGGTTCCCAAAACCATCATGTAAAACATTTAAAATAGACAGACAAACATCTAAACCAATAAAGTCAGCCAATTGTAAAGGTCCCATTGGATGAGCCATGCCTAATTTCATTACAGTATCTATTTCATAGACGCCAGCAACGCCTTCATACAAAGAATAGATAGCTTCGTTGAGCATAGGCATTAAAATTCTATTCGCAATAAACCCAGGATAATCATTCACTTCAACTGGAACTTTATTTAACTTCTTTGAAAGTTCCATAATAGTTTGGGTAACTGTATCAGAAGTTGAATAGCCACGAATAATCTCTACCAGTTTCATAATAGGTACTGGATTCATAAAATGCATTCCAATGACCTTTTTTGGTCTAGAAGTAACTGCTGCAATTTTTGTGATAGAAATTGATGAAGTGTTTGAAGCAAGAATTGTATTGGCATTGCAGACACTATCTAATTCTTTAAAAATTTTGAGTTTTAAATCAATATTTTCTGTGGCCGCTTCAACCACCAAGTCTGTATTTTGTACACCTTCTTTTACAGAGGTAAAGGTTTGAATATTAGCAAGTGTATTTTGTTTTTTTTGTTCAGTAATGCGTTCTTTAGAAAGCATTCTGTCTAGGTTTTTTGTAATAGTAGCTATGCCTTTGTCTATAGCGTTTTGAGAAATGTCAATTAAATTGACCTGATAATTATGTTGTGCAAATACATGGGCAATTCCGTTTCCCATAGTTCCTGCACCAATGATGGCTATTTTTTTCATTATATCTTTATTAAAATATTTCCATTAAGGAAAGTTAGTTTTTAAAATGAACTATTATCCGTCTTCCGTCTTCCGTCTTCATTAAAAGCAATCAATAATTTGTTGAGCAACGCGTAAGGCTTTAGCTCCATCATTTAAGGTAACTACAGGTCTAGTATCATTACTGATAGCATCTGCAAAAGTTTCCAATTCATCTAAAATGGCATTGTTGGCTTCTATAGTTGGATTTTCAAAATAAATTTGCTTTTTCACACCTTCTGCATTTTGTAATATCATAGCAAACTCATCAGGGTTTTCAGGAACATCCTTCATTTTCACGACTTCACTTTTCTTTTCTAAAAAGTCTACTGAAATATAGGCATCCTTTTGAAAAAATCGAGATTTTCGCATATTTTTCATAGAAATTCTACTTGCGGTTAAATTAGCGACACACCCGTTTTCAAATTCTATTCTTGCATTGGCAATATCAGGTGTTTCACTAATTACAGATACACCGCTGGCATGAACATTCTTAACTTTAGAGTCAACTACACTTAAAATAATATCAATATCATGAATCATTAAATCTAATACGACAGGTACATCTGTCCCTCTTGGGTTAAACTCAGCCAATCGGTGAGCTTCAATAAACATTGGTGTTTTTATCATGTCTTTAACGGCAGTAAAAGCAGGGTTGAATCGCTCAACATGCCCCACCTGTCCTTTAACCTGTTCTTGACTTACTAAAGTTTTTATGGCTTCAGCTTCAGTTACGGTATTGGTAATGGGTTTTTCAATAAAAACATGCTTTCTTTTAGTAATAGCTTCTTTAGCACAGTTAAAATGTGATAGGGTTGGGGTTACAATATCAACAACATCAACAGCTTCAATCAACTCAGTTACAGAATCAAAAGCAGTATAGCCAAATTCTTCAGCAACTTTTTTAGCATTTTCTTGACTAGGATCAAAAAAACCAATAAGTTTATATTTCTCTGATTGTTGTAATAATTTTAAATGAATTTTACCAAGGTGACCAGCACCTAAAACACCTACTTTTAACATAAAAAATGATTTTAAGCAAATGTAAGAAATAACAAAATTTAAATGGTTTTTTTAT
>JAMONB010000249.1 GCA_027066745.1 Flavobacteriaceae bacterium | reverse complement strand
CTATCAAAAGAAAAATCTCTTCATTACCCCTTTTTGCAATTTCTACTTTTTTATTAAATTCTATTTTACTTTTAATACCCTTTTTATTGTTATTATAATTTGCTACTACAGAATCAATCGACAAATTTTTTGGATAAACTATATGTTCAGTAATAGGATCTGTACTAGAATTCTTCTTACTTAATCCAAAATAATAAATAATTTTATTTGGCTGAATACCCCAATTTGCATCTTGATGAGATGTTAAATAGTCATTTTTACCAACTTTAAATCCGAAGTAGATTCCTACTTTTGTTTTAGCATAACTTATGCTCGCTCTAAAATACCCATCCTTATCTGTTTTGGCCAATTCACCATATCCTTTATCGTAAATAATTGCACCTTCAATTGGCAGTAAAGAATCAGCGTCTAGTACCAATCCAGCAATTTCAATATTTCTTATGACCATACTTTCATTTGCATTAGTATTCTGAGCATTAACCAAAAAAGGTTGGTTAAGAATTAATAATGTCACCAATAGTGTTGGTGCTATAAATGCATACTTCCAATAACTGTGTGCGTTAGATTTCTTTTTGTTTATCATGATGATTCGTTTTTTGATTAATGATTGATTATAATTCGATACTATAGTGAGTGGCTTTCGCTTTACGCCTATTTTCAGAAGGTTCATCTGGTAATCTTGTGGTTCCACAGCAGAAGATTCTAATACAAGATTGTCAGTTTGATATTCTATATTTTTTTCGACCTCTTTCCTAAACAACCAAACAAAAGGGTTGAACCAAATGACAATAATGGCAATTTCAGAGAACAAAAGGTCAATAGTATGTCTTAGTTTTACATGAATTTTCTCGTGCTCCAATATTTGTTCGTATATTTTGATATTATATTTTTCGGGGTTTATAAACACATACTTAAAAAATGAACGGGGACCGCCTTCATCTTTAATATTAATGATTGTACAATACTTATCCTCAACTTGACAACCCGCTCTTTGTATTGCAAAAAAAACACTAGCCAATTGAAAAAACAAATGGACGGTCAACACCATAACACCGAAAATATAAATTAAAAACAACCAATAACCAACGCTATCGGTTATAGTAAGTGGAAGCGATACAAAGCTGTTCTTTTGGGAATTAACACTTTTAGAAGGTGTGGTTTTCTTTATTTCAGATTCGATAGGTTTATAAATTGGTCTTGATTGTTCTTGAAAAGTAGTCTCCTCAAGCCAATTACTAACAATTCCTTGGTAGGTTACCAATTTTGGAAGTGAGATGAATGGAAGCGTGAATGCTAATAATAAACTGGCCATTAAATAAAGACGATTTACGGCAAAAAAACTCTCTCTCTCTAAAAATAGCTTATAAAATATCCACAAAATCACAATTACAATAGAAACTTTTAAGAGGAATACCATGGTTTAATTTTTTTTTGATTTAATAATAGCGATCAGCTCATCAATTTCTTTATTAGACAACTTTTCTTGTTTTGCAAAATGTGCCATCATCTTGGGTAAAGAGTTGCCAAAATATTTTTCCTTAATATCCTCTAAGTCCTCCTTAAGATAGGCCTCTTTTTGAATTACTGCACTATAGCGATCTGTATTTCCAAACTTTTCAGACTTTAAAAAATCTTTTTTAACCAGAATCTTCACTATAGTAGCAACGGTGTTATAGTGTGGTTTAGGGATGGGTAATGCTTCTAGTATATCTCGTATAAAAACACCCTCTGTTCCCCAAATTACCTGCATAATCTGATCTTCTCTCTTTGTTAATTTTTTCATTACTAAACCAATTAGAAATCAAAACTACTAATTATTTAGTAGTTATACTAATTTATTAGTAGTTTTTGTTAAATGAAAAATGAAATCGCATTATATGACTAATTACTAGATAAGGATAGGAAAATAAAAAAACAATTATTTTTTACCACTGGCATTTGTAAACGCAGTGATTACGGAAATTAAAACATATTGTAGTAGAAAGCAAATTCAAAAAAGTACTTTTACAATGGCAGTTTCTTCTTTAATTCTTCAATAATATTATAAGCAGCAGGACAAATTTCTGTATTCTTTAAAGTC
>JAMONB010000248.1 GCA_027066745.1 Flavobacteriaceae bacterium | reverse complement strand
TAAAGTGCTTTCTACATGTATAGTTTTCGATTAATTTTCGACAAATAGCTGACCGAAAACCGCCCACTATAAGCTTAACTTTTTTAGTTTCGAAATACTACCAAAGTATTAGTATTTCTAGGTTTACTTTTACGATGTCTCAAAATTGAACGCCGTTAACCAAGGCTTTCAGGAGACATAAAGCTTCTCTACCTAGTAGAGACTTGGCTTAATCCTACTGTAATTCAGATTATGCAGCTAAAGCGTAGTTATTCTCGCCGTTTAAAAGTTGAAATTGAGTTTTACGAGTACTATTTCATTGCTCGACATGCTTACAGTTCAATTGGTCTTGCTGTCAAAACCAGTCGTCCCCAGTATCCTGAACTTGTTTCAGGATCTTTTCAAAATATTTAATTTAATTAGATTCCTGCTTTTGCAGGAATGACAATCAAAAGATTCTAGCACCTTAGGTTAGAAAATTTAAATAGTCTGCAAATATACAGTTTTTACAATACCTATAACTTGTAAAAGTGTATAATTCATAATACCTTGCAACAAATTTTATACCAAAATTCAGCCCATGAAATTTGTCCTTATCAAAGAACGAAAAAATCCACCCGACAGAAGAGTGATTTTTTCACCAGAAGCATGTAAAGCCTTAGTCGCTTCAAACCCTGATTTAGAATTAAAAGTAGAAAGTTCTGACCTTAGAATTTTTACAGATGATGCATATAAAGCAGAAGGGATTGAGGTCATTAATGATATATCTGATTGTGAAGTCCTATTAGGTGTAAAAGAAGTACCTATTGAAGATTTGATTCCGAATAAAAAATATTTTTTCTTTTCGCATACCTATAAAAAACAGCCCTATAACAGAAAGTTATTACAGGCAATTCTCAATAAAAATATAGAATTGTATGACCATGAAGTGCTTACAAATACAAAAGGAATTCGTGTGGTCGCCTTTGGTAGGTATGCAGGTATTGTTGGTGCATATAATGGTTTTAGAGCTTACGGATTAAAATATAAAATCTTTAATTTACCCAAAGCGGAACATTTACCAGACCAACAAGGTTTGATTGCTGAGTTAAAAAAAATAAAGCTCCCAGCGATTAAAATCATGTTAACAGGTAGAGGTAGAGTAGGCAATGGTGCTCGTGAAATGTTAGATGCTATGCAGATTAAAAAAGTTACGGTAGCAGATTATCTTGAAACCAGTTTTACGGAAGCGGTATATTGCCAAATTGATGCTTCAGAATATAATAAACGAATAGATGGTGTACGAGGTAATAAACCCGATTTTTTTGAAAATCCAGAGGCTTATAAAACCAATTTTACGCGATTTACAAGAGTAACAGACTATTATATTGCAGGGCATTTTTATGGTGATGGTGCACCATACCTTTATACTCGTGAAGACGCCAAGCACCCTGATTTCAACATAAAAGTTGTTGCTGATATAAGTTGCGATATTGATGGCCCAGTGGCGTCAACTTTAAGAGCTTCTACGGTTGCTGATCCTATTTACGGATACCATCCTCAAACAGAAAAAGAAGTTAATTTTATGGATGAAGATGCCATAGCTGTTATGGCAGTAGATAATTTACCTTGCGAATTGCCTAAAGATGCCTCTATTGGCTTTGGTGAAAATTTTGCCAAACAGGTAATTCCTGCCTTTTTTAATGGAGATAAAGATGGTGTTCTAGAACGTGCTTTGATGACAAAAAATGGGAAGCTCACAGAAAAATTTAGTTACTTACAAGATTATGTTGATGGAAAAGAATAGTTTTTAAAACCCAAAAAGTAGTTAAAGTCGTCAAACATGCAAGACAAACAATTTCTTATTGATTTATCGCATACTAAAATGCCTTATGGTAAGTATAAAGGTAGATTTTTGATTGACTTACCCGAACATTATATTGTTTGGTATCATGCCAAAGGCTTTCCCAAAGGAAAGATTGGAATGATGTTAGGCTTGGTTTATGAACTAAAACTTAATGGCTTAGAACATTTGATTAGAAATATTCAAAAGAATACATAAAAAAAGTGTGTTTATTTTTTCCTTATCTTTAGACAATAATTCTAAAATTTACATCTATGAAC
>JAMONB010000247.1 GCA_027066745.1 Flavobacteriaceae bacterium | reverse complement strand
ACTTTCGAAATCAACTCTAAAGGAAGGAGTAAATTTCACTTGTTGTATTTTTAATATACTTATAATCAGACATTTAATTCTTTTCTCTGATTGTCAAATTTTATAGTATATTTGCATGCTAATTGAAAAATGCGTTTAACCCCTTTAATGCATCAACAATGAAAAAGAAAAGAAAAAAACTATTAGTACTATTAGTAGTCCTATGTATTATTACCGGCTTTACCGGTATGTATACTATTAAGACTACCACCACCGCTAAGTACAACGTGCCTAATGAAAATTATTATGCCACAGTACTGCCTCAAGAAATTAAACCTGAGTTGAAATTTTATTCTCCTTTTATTGGGAAATCTTTTATTGGTTTTAAAGAAGCATTAGCTTTTAAAGAATCTCAAGGAAAATATCATAAAGTAAATACTTTAGGATATTTGGGTAAATACCAATTTGGTAAATCTACTTTAAAACGATTTAAAATTTACGACACTGCTGATTTTTTAAAAGATCCTGAATTACAAGAAGATGCTTTTTTAGCTTTATGCTCACTAAACAAATGGATTTTGATTAGAGATATTAAACGTTTTGTAGGTAGAAGAATAAATGGTGTTAAAATTACTGAGTCTGGTATTTTAGCCGCTGCACATTTAGCAGGTGCTGGTAATGTAAAACGTTACTTAAGAAGCTGGGGAGCAGATAAATTTGAAGATGCTTATGGCACAAGTATAGCCTACTATATGAAAAAATTTGCAGGATACGATACCTCTTTTATAAAAGCCAACAAAAAACCAATTTTATAATTGACACCTTTTTAACTTTAAAATGTAAAAACCTCACCAAGAAAGAGTGAGGTTTTTACATTTTATGAATTATAAATATAGCAGGTCTTTTGTTTAAATTTTCTTTTACCCTTCTCCATTTAGCTATTGTCATTGTTCTAATATATTCATTAGCTAATGAAATATCAGCTGCCACACATAATTGTGTCTCATCAGATAATGTCAGCAACAAATCTGACATCATTTTTTCATTTCTATAAGGGGTTTCTATAAAAATTTGAGATTGATTTTTATCAAATGATAATTTTTCTAATTGCTTGACACTTTTTTTACGTTCTGATTTCTCAATAGGTAGATAGCCATTAAAAGCAAAATTTTGTCCATTTAAACCTGAAGCCATCATGGCCATAATAATTGAAGAAGGCCCTACTAAAGGCACAACATTGATACCTTTTTGATGTGCCAATTGCACTATTGAAGCTCCAGGATCTGCAACTGCTGGCACTCCAGCTTCTGACAACAAACCTACATTTACTCCTTTTACACATACATCTAAATAATATTGTGTTTCAAACACATCAGTATACTTATCTAAAGGATACAAATGCAATGAGGATTGAGATTTTCTTGGAGATATTTTTTTTATAAACTTTCTTGCAGACTTTTCATTTTCAACTATATAATAATCAATCTGCTCAATTACTTTTTTTACTGAAATAGGTAAAACCTCAAGTGGCTCATTATTACCTAAAGTAGTCGGAATTAAATATAATTTACCTTGTTTGGTCATCATTCAATTTTTGAGCTATTATGGTACAAGCTTTATCTAACATAGCATAAACATTTTCAAATCCTCTTTCACTATCATGATAAGGGTCAGGAACATCGACATTTTCATTTGGGAAAATTTCATTTAAAATCAAATAAACTTTAGCTTTATCTTTTTCATTTCTAGCCAATTTCAACACATTTCTTTTATTTGAATTGTCCATTACATAAATCAAATCGAAATTGTCAAAATCAGATACTTGAAATTGCCTACAACGTTGATCAGTAATATCAACAAGATGTTTCTCTGCTACGGCAATTGAACGCTTATCTGGCAAACCACCTATATGGTATTCACCTGTACCAGCAGAATCAATAAAAAAAGTTGTAGAATTTACTTTTGATTTTAAAATACCTTCTGCCAATGGTGAACGACAAATGTTACCAAGGCAAACCATTAAGACACGAATCATTTTAGGGTCAATTTAAAAGGATAACTTTTTAGTGATATCTTCAACGTATTTTCTAAATTGCTTATCTGTTTC
>JAMONB010000246.1 GCA_027066745.1 Flavobacteriaceae bacterium | reverse complement strand
AGTCGCATTTTATAAGTTTAAACATTATTGAGATAAGATGCTCTCAAGACAAAAGAACTTGAAAAAGGTAACTTATTTTTCAAGTCGATCGTTGCACGCACCCGCGAAACGGGAGCGTGCAACGGGCTAGCTGACGAAAAGGACTTTATAACAAATGATAGACTACTCCGCCGTAATAGCCTCTGTATTTCATTTTTGGTACTTAATACCAATTATCTTATTACTGATGTTTTTCAAAACACCTTTTGCAAAAGGAATATTTGGAGAGTTTCTTGTAAACCTTACAGTAAATCTAAGATTAGATAAGAAGAAATATCACCTTCTTAAAAATGTGACACTTCCAACTGAAGGTGGAACAACACAAATTGACCATATCATTGTTTCACAATATGGAATATTTGTAATAGAAACTAAAAATATGAAGGGTTGGATTTTTGGTGGTGAACACCAGAAAACCTGGACACAAAAAATTTACAAACACACAAATAAATTTCAAAATCCTTTACATCAAAACTACAAGCATACAAAGACAATTGAATCTTTATTAGACCTAGAAACAGATAAAATATTTTCGATAGTTACTTTTGTAGGTGAAAGTACCTTTAAAACAGAAATGCCTAAGACTGTAACTCAAGGAGGAGGATTTATTAGTTTTATAAACTCAAAAACCAATAAAATACTTTCTCAAAGTGAAGTTCATAAAATTGTTTCTATGATTGAAAATGGACAATTATCAAAGTCAAGAAAAACAAATAAAGCACATGTCAAACATGTTAAGAAAATTGTTAAAGACAAAGAAAGCACAAGTATTTGTCCAAAATGCGGAAGTGACTTAGTTTTAAGAGTTGCGAAACAAGGGGTAAACAAAGGAAATAAGTTTTATGGTTGTAGCAGTTATCCTAAATGTAGACATACTGCACAGATCATCTAACAAAACGCAGGAGCTGTAAGCACTTAGCTTAAGAGAGCTTGTTTTTAAAAAAGAGAAGCTTTAAAGAGTAAGTCTAAAAACATAAATGTAAGTAAAAAACTTAAAAGTCTTCTCCTAAACGCCAACCGTTCAGAAGAAGTAAACGATACAAAAGAAGTAGAGTATTTCAGAAAGTAGTAAAACTAAAAAGCTTAGCAGTTCAATAGACTCCCGTAGCTAGTGTAAAGACATCAAGAACATTGACATCATAACAAGACCTTGGAGAGAAATAAATGCCCTCAGCAACTTTTTCTAAACTTTTAAGATATACTTGTAAAAGAAATTTACAAAAGTTAAAGAACTGATTGAGGGGCATTTATTTTTCAAGTCGGTCATTAGCCTATAAAGGAGGGAGTCGTGATCAATCCAAATAGTTCATTTCCAGTATTCATTGTTGAGAGTCTTGATAAAGCAAAATCATTCTATTCAGAGCATTTTAGCTTTGGGGTGGCATTTGAAAATGAATGGTATCTTCACTTGGTATCGGAGAGTGGGATTCAGATTGGTTTTATGTTGCCAAATCAACCGACACAGCCAGAGATATTCAAGAGTCCATACCATGGTAACGGAGTAATATTCAGTCTGGAAGTAGAAAATGCAGATTCGGCCTATTCTGAGGCGAGAGAGAAATCTCTTAATATCGTCCTTGAGCTACGTTCCGAAGACTGGGGGCAACGTCATTTCTGTATAGAAGACCCCAACGGAGTTTATCTCAATATTGTTCAAGCAATAGAGGTAACGGAAGAATATCAGGTGGGCTATGAAACGGAATAGGAAACTAACCGAATTGAAAAACATCGGAAAAAAGATAGCTGATCGGTTAAATGCAGTGGGTATTTTTTCTGAAAATGAGTTGCGGATAGTAGGCCCAGTAGAGGCGCATCGAATGATAAAGGAACTCTATCCTAATGAGACATTGCCAGTCTGCTACTACTTATACTCATTTGAAGGGGCCTTATGTGACAAGCATTGGGATCATATTGGTAAGGAAAGGAAGCGTGAGCTTAAAGAGGAAGTCGGCTAACAATTGCATCCAGTGGACAGTCCTCCGCAGTGCTAGGCGTTAGCTGACATCAAAATAAACTAATACAGATTGATACTTACTTTATATCAAGCTCTA
>JAMONB010000245.1 GCA_027066745.1 Flavobacteriaceae bacterium | reverse complement strand
AATTAACAAGAAGGCCTCAGGCATTTGGAATAAATAAGTATACATGAAAATATTAATTTTAACAAGTTCTAATCCATATGTTACAGCAGGTGTTGTTGCACATAATTTGTTTACTGGGCTAAAAGAGAAAGGGCACTATACAAAGATTATTGTTCGAGAATACGGAAAATATGAAGAAGGAATTATTAATATTGATAAGTGGTCAGATGTAATCAGAGTTAAAATTAAAAATAAACTACAAAGAATACTAAAAAAATACTTTAATATTGAAAAATCAAAAGTTCTTTTAGATGATGATTATACAATACATGATTATGATTTAACAAAGAAATATTATAAAACAAGTGAAATTTTAAAACATCTTGATTTTAAACCAGATATAATATTGTATTTATTTCCTCAGTGGTTTTTAAATGTAGAAAATTTATATGAATTAAACCAATATACTGGAGCTCCTATTTTTTGGTATTCTATGGATCCTGCATTATTGACGGGAGGTTGTCACTATTTTTGGGATTGTAATCGCTATCTAACGGGATGTGGGAAATGTCCAGGTATGTATTCTAAAGAAGAAAATGATCAATCAAAGATTAATTTTGAATTTAAAAAGAAATTTATTGATAAAACCGACCTTAGTATTATTACTGGAACAAAAATTGACTTAGAGCGTACAAAAAAAAGTTTGTTATTTAGAAATAAGCAAGTACATAAAATATTCCTTCCAGTAGATTATTCAATTTTCAAACCAGTTTCAAAAGACATGGTTAGAGATAAGTTAGATTTACCAAAAGATGAAATGATTTTCTTTTTTGGCAGTGCAGATTTATCTGATAAAAGAAAAGGAATAATGGATTTAGTTAAGGCACTAAAAATTATCAAAAAGAAAGATGAAAATATTAATTTATTTCTTTTAATAGCTGGTAAACGATTTGATTTTATTGACGGAAAATTACCATTTAACTATAAATATTTAGGAAATTTAGAAAATAATCATCAATTAGCATCAGCATTTCAAGCATCCGATTTTTTTATATGTCCTTCAATAGAAGATGCAGGACCTTTTATGATTAATCAATCTGTCATGTGTGGTACTCCTGTAGTGTCATTTGAGTTAGGCATTGCTCTAGATTTAGTTATTCCTAATGAAACAGGTTTTTTAGCTGAGTTAAAAAACATAGATGATTTAGCCAATAACATTATCAAAGCAAACTCTTTAAAAAATGATAAGCTAAAGGAAATGTCAATAAAGTGTAGAAAATTAGGGCTTGAAAAATTAAAGCTAGATAGCTTTGTTGATAATTTTGAAAAAGTAATATCAACAAAAAAGCACTAATTTAAATGAATCGTTTTAAAATTTAATTTACTTATCAAAAGTTGTAATAATAATGAATATGATACCATTTAACAAACCATTTTTAACAGGAAAAGAGACAGATTACATCGTTGATGCTGTTAATTCAGGACATATTTCAGGTAATGGAGTATTCACTAAAAAATGTCATAATTTCTTTCAAGAAAAGTATGAATTTCATAAAGTATTACTTACAACATCCTGTACAGATGCTCTTGAAATGTGTGCATTATTGATAGATATAAAACCTGGTGATGAAGTTATTGTACCTTCTTACACTTTTGTTTCTACAGCTTTAGCTTTTGTAAGGCAAGGTGCTAAAGTTATTTTCGCAGATTCATCTGTTAATCATCCAAATTTAGATGTTGATAAACTTGAAAGTCTAATTACAAAAAAAACTAGAGCGATTGTTCCTGTTCACTATGCAAGTATGGCTGTAGATATGGATAAGGTTATGGCATTAGCCGATAAATATAATATTTTTGTAATAGAAGATGCCGCCCAGGCCATAAATACTTTCTATAAAGGAAAACCATTAGGTGGTATTGGACACCTAGGTGCATTTTCCTTTCATGAAACCAAAAATATTATATCTGGCGAAGGGGGATTACTTATAATCAATGATGAAAAATTAGCTGAAAGAGCAGAAATTATTTGGGAAAAAGGCACCAATAGAGCTTCTTTCTTTAGAGGTGAAGTTAATAAATATGGATGGGTAGATACAGGATCATCCTTTCTTCCTTCTGAAATTACAGCGGCGTTTTTATATGCTCAGTTAGAGAAAATGGATATGATTCAAAGAAAGAGAACATACATTTGGAATCTCTATTATAACGGTTTATTACATTTGTCTGAACAAGGTAAAATTAAACTTCCAATTGTACCTGAGTATTCAACAAATAATGGGCATATGTTTTATATTTTGTGTAAATCTTTGGAAGAGAGAAAGAACCTAATTTTCTATTTAAAAGAAAGAGGAATATTAAGTGTTTTTCATTATCTAAGTCTACATAAAAGTGAATTTTATAATAATATTTACGAAGGAGAAGAATTACCTATGAGTGATTATTATACAGATCATCTGTTGAGATTGCCTTTTTATTTTGAATTAAAAGATAACGAAATCAATAGAATTATAAAGCATATTATAGACTTTTTTGATTAAAAAATACTTTTACTCACACAAATAGTGAGATGAATATATTATGAAAGTATGAAAACATTAAATCAAATACATTTTTTAAACAAAAGATATCATAAAATGTAATTTTAACAACCAATTAAATATAAATACTAACAAAAAAAAGGAAAAATGAGAATTTTAGTAACAGGATCAAAAGGTGTAGTAGGTCAAAAATTAGTAAAAGACCTAAAAGCAAGAGGTAATTCAGTATTTGGAGTTGATATACAACATCATCCAGGTGAAGTAGGATATATTCAAAATATGAGTAATGAAGAATGGACATATTCAAGATGTGATATTGGTGAATTTCGTCAAATTGAAAGAGTAATTGAAAAAGCAGGCCCTTTTGATTTAATCTATAACTGTGCCGCTGAATTTGGGAGATGGAATGGTGAAGATTATTTTGAACAAATGTGGAAATCTAATTTAATCGGATTAAAAAATATTATTCGCTTACAAGAAGAGCATAAATTCAAGTTAGTTCACTTTTCAAGTTCTGAAGTATATGGAGATTATGAAGGAGAAATGAAAGAGACCGTAATGGATAATATTGAAATTAAGCAGATGAATGATTATGCAATTTCTAAATGGGCGAATGAAATGCAAATAGCTAATTCTAGAGCTGTATTTGGAACTGAGACAGTTGTAGTACGCCTTTTTAACACTTATGGAGATGGTGAATACTACCATCCGTATAGATCAGTAAATTGTAAATTCTGTTACCATGCATTGCATAACTTACCTATAACGGTTTATAAAGGTTATTTTAGATCTAGTACTTATATTGATGACTGTGTGAGAACTATTGCTAATATTAGTGAGAATTTTATACCTGGTAGAGCTTATAATATTGGAAGTAATCAATTTCATGATATTGAAACTTTAGCAAAAACTATTTGGGATTATACAGGAGCAAATCCTGATTTAATAGAGTATAAAGAAGCAGAAATGTTGACAACCAAAATCAAAAAATTGAATAATGATTTATCTGTGAAAGAATTAGATCATAAAGAGTCAATTTCTTTAGATGCAGGAGTTAAAAAGACAATTGATTGGATGAGAGACTATTATAGGTTATAATAAATGTAGAAGAACATTTTTTGTGGTAAAATAATATAATCTGCATTTAAAATAGATGGGTATGAGATATTCACGTTAATCAATTTTTAAATGCAGACTATTTTATAGATTAATGTTTTTTTAACACGATTAATACTGTGTTTACGTTCTATAAACAAATGGACATTGAGTAAATAAACCTACAAATACTTATTACTCTATACAAACTTAAAATTTAAATAGTAACCTCATTATATTAATCGAAAAGAATTCCTCTAGGCTCTTTCACGCCTTCATGTAGCCATTTCGGCGAAAGAAGGCCTCGAGGTTTCCGATTCACCTCTCCTTGAGAGAGGTCGAAACTGCAGAAAGGCAGTTTCAGGTGAGGTAAAAGACCAAATTTCGATTTTTGACCCTAAGGTGAAAGCTTGTACCCAGCTTGACTGGGTATGAAACCAACGAAATACCCCTTATGGCTTGCCTCGGGGATAGTTGGTTTTAATAAATTTTTTATTTTCAATTTTGAGGATAGGATAATCTATTGCCATTAAGTGAAGGTTTTAAGTTTACTAAAATATAAAATGGGCTGAAATCAAATCTACCAGCTTGTACCCAAGTAAAAGTATTACAAATATTTTCTTAAAAAAAACTAGAAGTTAGATTTCATGAAAATCAATAAAGTTATCATATTTACTGATGAAGCATTTCCACATGGTATGGCAGCTACCAATAGGATTATTTCCTACATAAAAGGTTTTACGCATCATAATGTAAAGGCTCGAGTGATATGTTTAAGAAGTACTGAAATTAAAGATAATGTTAAAAATAATGATATCAATGGTGTTTATGACGATATGAATTATAGATACCTATCAAATAGCACAATAAAACCTGAAGGATTCGTACAGAAGAGAGTAAGAAATACTTATTCAAATATACTTTTGTTTTTTTACAGTTTAAGAAATATAGACAATTTGACAATATCAATTTATTATTCAAGTCATACCATACCAGCAATGATATTATGGCTGACAAATAAAATTAAAGGAGGAAAGCTTTTAAAAGAAGAAAGTGAGCATCCTGAAGTATATGTAAAAGGAAAAGGATTGATTTCAAAAATTCTTTTTAAAAAAATTCAATATCAATTATTTGATGTTCATTTATTAATGACAAAAAATTTAATTTCTTATTTTAAGGATATTTCTAAAATTCCGGTATTGCATGTTCCTATGACTGTTGATTTAAAAAGGTTTGATCCAAATTTAAGAAAGCATCATTCAAAAATAAATAAAATTCTCTATACAGGACAGTTAGATGATAATAAAGATGGAGTAGATATTTTACTTAATGCTTTTGCTACTATTGTAGAAAAACATTCTTCATATCATTTATATTTATATGGACCTGCTAAATCTGAAGAGAGTATGCAGAAATATTATGATTTAGTTGAAGGTTTAGGAATATCTAAACATGTTCATTTTGAAGGTTTGGTCACTAGAGAAGTTATTACAGAAAAAGTTTTGAATGCTAGGTTATTAGTCTTACCAAGACCTGATAGTTTACAAGCACAAAATGGGTTTCCAACTAAATTAGGAGAGTATTTAGCTTCTGGAAATCCCACTTTAGTAACAAGTGTAGGTGAGATACCCGATTATTTAATTGATAGAGAGAATACATTTATGGCAATACCAGGAGATGTAAGAAGTCTAGAAAAAAAATTATTAGAAATTGTTGAAAATTATGATCTAGCAAAAGAAGTAGGTATAAACGGAAGAAAAGCTGCAGAAACTTATTTCAACAATATAAATCAAACTAAAAATATTTTAAATTTTTTTAACTAATGTGCGGAATAGCAGGTAAAATATTTTTTAACAAAGACAGAAAAATTTCTTTAAACGAATTAAAGAAAATGTCTGATGTCATTTCACATCGTGGTCCCGATGATGAAGGTCATTATATCAATAACAATGTTGGTTTAGGCTTTAGAAGGTTGAGTATTATAGATTTACACACCGGGCATCAGCCTTTATCTAATCATAATGATACCCTTTGGATAACCTTTAATGGAGAAATCTATAATTTTAAAGAACAGCGTATTTCTCTTGAAAAAAAAGGATATCAGTTTAAAACAAATACAGATACTGAAGTTATTGTTAATCTCTATCAAGAGTATGGCGAAAATTGTGTCGACTATTTGAGAGGTATGTTTGCTTTTGTAATATGGGATGATAATAAAAAACAACTTTTCGGGGCAAGAGATAGATTCGGAATTAAACCCTTTCATTATTATATAGATGATGAAAAGTTTATTTGGGGTTCTGAAATGAAATCTATTGTTGCCTCTGATAATGTAAAAACAGATATCAGTTTAGAATCATTAGATTATTATTTTGCTTATGGCTACACACCAAGGACAAAATCTATCTATAATCAAATTGAAAAATTAAAACCTGGTCATTCGTTTATTTTTAAACCCTATGAAAAAGATAAATTGACAATTAAAAAGTATTGGGAAGTTTATTATACCCCAGATTATTCAAAATCAGAAAGTTATTGGAAAGAAGCTTTGTATGAGTCACTGAGTGAAGCAGTAAAAATGAGAATGATAAGTGATGTGCCATTGGGTGCTTTTTTAAGCGGAGGTGTAGATTCAAGTACAGTGGTAGCTTTAATGGCATTGAATTCTGACCAGCCCATAAAAACATTTTCTATTGGTTTTAAAGAAGAAAAGTATAATGAATTACAATATGCACGTCTGATTGCTGATGCCTATAAGACAGATCATCATGAATTCATTGTTGAACCTCAATCTATTGAATTATTACCAGATTTAGTTAAGGCTTACGATGAGCCATTTGCTGATAGTTCTGCAATACCAACTTATTATGTTTCAAAATATACAAGAGACCATGTGACTGTTGCACTTTCTGGAGATGGAGGTGATGAGCTTTTTGCAGGTTATGGCTCTTATGATAAAATGAAGATGTTGAATAGTAAGAAACATTACCCTAAATCTATATTTTCAGCTCTTAATAAAATGTTACCTGACCATATGTATGGTAAGGGAATGAGTTACTACTTATCTAAAAATAAAGATACTATTGGAGCCTATTTTTGTTTGTGGAAAGATTATGAAAGACAAAAAGTATTCTTGCCAGAAATTAAATCAAAATTAGAGAATAATTATTCAGAGAATTATAAAATTCAACTTATTAACGAAGCTTCTGGTGATTTTTTGACAAAAATGCAACAATTAGACATGCAAACTTATATGGTTGATGATATTTTGACTAAGGTAGATCGAGCTTCAATGATGACATCGTTAGAAGCCAGAGTACCTATACTTGATCATAAATTTGCTGAATTGAGTTTTACTATTCCTTCAGAATTTAAAATGAAAGGAAACGTCAAAAAATATATTTTAAAAGAAACGTTTTCAAAAATTTTACCGCCAGAGATAATATCACATAAAAAACAAGGTTTTGCAGTTCCTTTGAGTATTTGGTTTAAAGGAGATTTAAAAGATTATGCCAATGATTCATTGAGAAGCAGCAAAAAATTATATAATTTTTTGGATAAAAAACATATAGAAATGATTTTAGATAATCATCAAAAAGGGATGAGAGATTATAGTGAGAAAATTTGGACATTATTATTTTTAAATGAATGGCTAAATCAAAATAGTTAACTAAAAATGTTGTAATGAAGAAAATAGCAATCATTGGTGCTAGTTATTTGCAAAAGCCGTTAGTGATTAGAGCAAAGGAAATGGGTTTGTATACAATTTGTTTTGCTTGGGAAGAAGGAGCTGTTTGTAAAGAAATATGCCATGAGTTTTTTCCAATTTCAATAACTGAAAAAGAGAAAATACTAAAAATTTGTGATGATTTGAAAATTGACGGAATTATTTCAATTGCTTCAGATGTAGCTGTAGTCACAATAAATTATGTAGCAAATAAATTAAATTTGGTGGGTAATTCCATTGAAAGTAGTAGATTAAGCACTAATAAATATTTAATGCGGCAAGTGTTTAAAGAGGCAAATATTTTAATACCATCATTTATTGAAGTTGGAGATAATTATAATATTGATGAAATAAAAAAACTAAAATTTCCAATTATAATCAAACCTGTAGACAGATCTGGAAGTAAAGGAATAACAGTTTTAAATTCTTATAAAGGAATTGATCAAGCTGTAAATTATGCTCTAAATGAATCATTTATAAAAAAAGTTATTTTAGAAGAGTTTATTCATGGAGAGGAAATAAGTGTTGAAGCAATTTCATTTAATGGAAATCACCGTATTATCACCTATACAGATAAAGTTACTTCAAATTTTCCACATTTTGTAGAACTAGAACATCATCAGCCTTCAAAATTTTTTAATTCTGATATTAGTAAAAAAATAAGAAATATAGTTTTAAATGGATTAAATAGTTTACTAATAAAAAATGGAGCTTCACATTCAGAACTTATAATTACTAAAGATAAAGATATTTATTTAACTGAAATCGGTGCAAGAATGGGGGGAGACTTTATTGGATCCGATTTGGTTCGTCTATCTACAGGATATGATTATTTATCTGGAGTCATTGAAGTCTCATTAGGAAAATTTAATATCCCTATACTTGATAATGTAGATTATTCAGGCGTCTATTTTTACTCTAGTCTAACTGAAAATGTAAAAGATGCTTACATAGAATATAGCGAAAACATTGTGCAGTACAGTTTTGATGATAAATTAAAAGAAGAACTTAAGCAAAGTGCAGATAGATCAGGTTATTTTATATACCAGTCAAAATCAAAATTGATTTTATAATCTAGGTAAAAAGAAAAGAAGTGAATAAAATTATTTTTAAAATATTAAGATTTTCTGGTTTACCTTGGTTATTTCGTCAAATTATTCAAAATAACAAGGTTACTATTTTAATGTTTCATGAAGTTAGTAAAGAAACTGCTGAACAAACTTTTTCGTATTTACATAAAAAATATAATCTCATTAATTTAAATGATTTCATTAATGCAATCGTAAATAATGACAAAACTAAAATTCCTAAAAAAGCTCTAATTATTACGTTTGATGACGGTCTCTTACAAAATTATGAGATGCTTCCAATTATAAAAAAATACAAAACCCCAGTTACCCTTTTTTTATGTTCTTCAATAATTAATACAAATAGGCATTATTGGTATAAACATCAAGGTTTGTCAAAACCGTTAGCATACTATAAAACTCTTCCAAATCAAAAACGATTAAGTGAATTGGCTAAAGATGGTTTTATTCAAGATAAAGAATATGGAAAGCCTCATGCAATGTCAAAAAATCAAATTATTGACATGTCACAATTTGTAAATATGCAGGCACATACAAAATTTCACCCATGCTTACCTATGTGTGGAGATGATGTTGCAAAAGAAGAAATTTATGGAGCTAAACAATTTCTTGAAAAAGAATATGGATTTCATATCAATGCAATTGCATATCCAAATGGAGATTATTCTGAAAGAGACATTTCTCTAACAAAAGAAGCAGGTTATCAGTGTGCTATTACTGTAGATGGAGGATATAACACATTAAATTCAGATTTATTTCATTTGAAAAGATTTAGCACTAACGATACAGCAGATATAAATGAACTGATTGTTAAATCTAGTGGTTTATGGTATTTCCTCAAATCTTTAGCAGGAAAAAAGCAAAATTAATAAATGTTTTATGAAAATATTATATGTAATTGAATCCTTAACTCATGGAGGCAAAGAACGAAGACTAATCTCCTTGATTAAAGAATTAGTTCTACGAGATAATGTAGAAATTGAAATTATAATTTTATCAGAAGATATACATTATAAAGAAATTTATGATTTTAATATTAAAGTTCATTTATTAAAAAGAAATATAAAAAAAGATATTAAAATACTTTCTAAGTTTAATAGAATTTTAAAAAACTTTAAACCAGATATTGTACACTGCTGGGATAATATTGCGGCCATACATTTTGGACCACTCTGTAAATTAAAAAGAATTCCGTTTTTAAATTCGATGATTTCAACAGCACCACCAGCAAATTTAGTTAAAACTTTTTCTAAAAGATATATTGCTACGGCACTCTCATATCCCTTTAGTGATGTGATTTTAGCAAACTGTAATGCAGGTCTAGAATCATTTAGAGTTCCAAAAAGTAAAGGAAAATGTATTTATAATGGTTTTGATTTTAATAGAGAAAAAATAAAGCTTACAAAAGATAACGTTCGTGAAAAATTTGATATTTCTACAACTTATGTTGTCGGAATGTCTGGAGGTTTTTATGACAGAAAAGATTATAAAACATTTGTTGAAGCAGGTCAGTTAGTCTTAAAAAGCAGAAAAGATATTACTTTTTTAGCTATTGGAGATGGCCCTAATTTAAAGAAAGTTATGGATAGTGTGAATGATGATTACATGCCTAATTTTAGATTTGTCGGAAAGCAAGTAGACGTTGATTCTATTGTAAATATCTTTGATATTGGTATATTATCCAGTAATATGAAATGCCATGGTGAAGGAATTTCAAATTCTATTATGGAGTATATGATGTTTGAAAAACCAGTTATAGCAACTGATGGTGGGGGTACTAGTGAGTTGGTTATAAATAATGAAACAGGTTTTTTAGTTGAAGAAGATAATGCCAATCATATGGCTGAAAAAATTGAATTTTTACTAGAAAACCCAAAAACAGCAACTGAAATGGGAGTAAAAGGAAAAAAAAGAATAGAAAATCATTTTTCAATTGATGTTATGATCGAACAATTTTTTCAACTCTATGCTGACTCTCTTATTCTTAAATAATATAGTTTAGCTTGAGTCTAAGAAAATAAGCTTTAAGTGTTGATAACTAGATGATAAAATGTTATTTGAACTCTAATTTATAAATGAAAATATGATATTTTTGGATAGTTGAGTACTCAACTTACTTTTAAGTGATTATTTTACAATTTACAGAGGTAATTTTCGTTACCATAAAAGCTAGCTATGTTAAAATAAAACAACCCAAATTAATTGTTACATGAAAAAAGATTCCTTTATTAATACAGCAAAATTGATTGATGGAGAGACTAAAAATCAACTAATAGATCAAAGAAAAATGTCAATATCAGATTTGGCAAGTAGTAGCCCTGATTCAATACCTCAAACATTTTTTACTATTTTCACACCCATTTATAATAGAAAGCATACAATACATAGGGTTTGGGAGAGTTTGAAAAACCAGACTAATAAGAATTTTGAATGGATTCTTATTGATAATGGTTCAGAAGACAATGTTTTACCTTTACTTGAGGAGTATAAATCAAAAGCAGATTTTACTGTCAAAATATATAAACAAGAGAATAAAGGAAAGTACATCGCATTTAATAGAGTACTTGATTTAGCTAAAGGAGAATTGTTATTTCCTGCAGATTCTGATGATACTTTTGAGCCTAATCTTATAGAAAGAATGAATGAGATTTGGGCAAAATACAAAGCAGATGACGTGTCAGGTATAACCATGTTATGTAAAGATGAAGATGGTGAAATTGTAGGAGAGAAATTTCCTTTTGACGAAGGTATTTCAACCTATAAGGACATTCTTTATAAGCATAAAGTTGGAGGTGAAAAATGGGGCTGTATTAGAGTTGATGTATTAAAGAAATATCCTTTTCCAACCAATTTTAATGTAAAATATTTTCCAGATGCTTATGTTTGGGATCAAATAGGTTTTAACTATAAAACGGTATATGTTAACGAGCCATTGAGAACATATTTTCAAGATGCAGGTAACCAAATAATGAAAGAAAAAAACGTCTCTGAAGATTTTATGAAAATGAAAAACTTCTATACACTATGGAAGATAAATTATGTTTTTCCTAATGTTAAAGAGTATCTTACCTTGAGTGAATCTTATGAAATGTATGTCTTTCTTTGGATTTCAGCATTTAAAGGAAAAGTTTCTGTATCACAAGTTTTAAAACAATTGAAAAGAACAAAAAGTAAAATTTTAGCTTTGCTTTTCTTGATTCCTTCTTATCTTATAAATGTATTTAATCTGAAATTAAATTTTCTTAGAAAAAAGAAATACAAATATCAATTATAATTTTATAAATTTAAATTCAATATGTGTAATATCTTATGTATTATAAGATATTACACATATTGAATTTAAATTGCCATAATTAAGCATTTCTTGATATAATCATTATCAAAGTGTATAATCTTTTCTTGACCAAAAATGAAATTACTTAAGAATAAAGAATTAGTTAAAGATAGATGGCTTGAGCTTCTTGATAAGAGTAAATTTTCTAGTCCATTTCAAACATTAGAATATTATGAGTTGTTTAATTCTATTGACGGATATTTTTCTGATGTTTTTGCTGTAGAAGAGAAAGGTATATATACTTCTCTACTTGTGGTGACAATTCAAAAAGAGAAAGGGGTAAAGGGATATTTTTCAAAACGAGGGGTTGTGTATGCCGGTCCCTTAGTTTTAGGTTCTGAACCGGAGAGTTTAGATTTTTTACTAAAGAAAGTAAAAGAATTTTATAAACGAAAGTTAATCTATCTTGAAATTAGAAATCATTTTGATTACAGCTTTTTTTCTTCTACGTTTAAACAAAGAGGTTATACCTTTGAAGAACACCTCAATGTTCAATTGCCAATTGAAAATGTAGATTTAGAGACAGTCATGTCAGGTATGAATTCTACCCGAAGGCGTCAAATTAAACAAACATATAAAGAGGGAGCAATTGCAAGAGAAGCTAAAGATGAGAATGAGGTAATTGCATTATATAAAATTCTAAAAATAATGTATGTAGAGAAAGTAAAATTACCTTTATTTCCGTATGAATTTTTTTTAAATTTATTTAAAAGTAAAATAGGTAAAGTTTTTGTAACAATTCATAATGAAAAAGTTATAGGAGGTGTATTCTGTGTTTTTTACCCTAATACGACAATGAATACATTCTATTATACTGACATTAGAGGGTATCATAAAAAAATATACCCTGCACATATTGCATTGTTAGGTGCTATTAAATTTGGCATTGATAATAAATTGAAAGTAGTAGATTTTATGGGAGCAGGTAAACCAGATACAGAATATGGTGTAAGAGATTATAAAATGAGGTTTGGTGGTGACTTAGTAAAAGATGGAAGGTTCAAGGTTATATTTAAACCACTATTATACAATTTTGGAATCTGGGGATTGAAACTATTATCAAAGATTAAGTGATTATTGTTAAAAAATAAAATTAATAATTATGAATATACTTTTTGATATCAATCACCCTGTAGATGTGAATTTTTTTAAAAATTCAATGGACATTTTACATCAAAATGGGCATAGTATACATATAATTTTTAGAGGTAGGGGAAAACTAGAGAAAATCTTGAGATATGAACTTAGCCAATTTTCAATAACAATGATTGGCACTCATAAAAAAGGTTTTATAAATAAGGTAACGTCACAATTACAGAGAGATTATAAAATAATCCCTTTTATTAAAAAGAATAAAATTGATTTAGTAGTCTGTTTTGGTGCAACGGCTGCAATTTCAACATGGTATTGTCGTAAGCCATATTTAGCTTTTGATGATGATTTTGAATATAAAATTCCTTTTTATCATGCCAATTGGTTTTCTACAAAACATATCTATCCTGATACAATCACTTTTTTCAATTCTAAAACCGTAAAATATCATGGATTTAAAGAGTTGGCTTATTTGCATCCTAAGTATTTAAGCGTGTCTGATGAAGTTTTAAATGCATATTCAGTAAAGCCAAATGAATATATATTTGTTAGAGAAATATCTAATGTTAGCTTAAATTATAAAGAGAATAATACAATTTTAAACCAATTAATCGAAGTTGTTCAAAAGAAAGGATTAACACTTCTAATTTCTTTAGAGAACAAAGATTTACATGAATTTTATACGAGCAAAGGTTGTAAAGTTTTAGAAGAGCCAGTTGAAGATATATACTCTTTAATGTATTTCGCTCTTTATGCAATATCTTCAGGAGATACTGTAGCAAGAGAAACAGCTTTGTTAGGTATACCAACAATATATACTGGAGGAAGAGAAATGGTTGTAAATAAAGATTTGGTCAAAGCAGGATCTATGTTTGAATTGACAGATCTAAAAAAGATTGTAGAATTTATTGAAAACATAACTATAGAAAAAAAACAAGAGATTCAAAATAATGTATTAAATCTTGTTGAAAATAATTGGGATGATACTACTGAAGTAATTTTAAATCAAATAAATGCCTTTAAGTAACAAAAATTCTAATATAATTTTTATTGAGAATGAAGATATAAATAGAGATTCTTCAGGCGGAGTGATGAGTTATATTATAAACCTCTCGTCATATTTCATGAGTATAGGCTTATCAACAACACTTATTGGTAGCGGTAAGGCCTTAGGTGATAACAAATCAAATTGTAAGTTTTCAAAATATTTTTCTATATCAGAAAACCCAGCAGTAAATAATCTGAAATTTTTAATTAAACTTTTTAAGACTAGTCAGTTAAAAAACATAAATAAGAATGATATTATTCATGTTCAACGTCCAGAAATGGTAATACCATTAGCGTTGAGAAAACAGAATAAAATTATTTGTACACTTCATGGAGGTCAAGATCTAGCAGTCCTAAAGAAAAAAGGAAGAGTTATAGCTTTTTTTTATTCAATTTTGCAATACATAGCTTTTGTTATGGTTGATGAATTGATTGTTGTTGATAAAAAAAATCATGAAAGGTATATTCAGAAATATTCATGGATTAAAAAGAAAATTAATTTAATTCCTATTTCAGTCGATACTAATAAATTTTATCCAAAAAATAAAATTGAATGTAAAGCTAAATTCAGTTTTTCATTAGATAAGAAAATACTCCTTTTTATTGGAAGGTTAGAGTATGAAAAAAATGTTGAGTTTATAATAAATAGTTTTAATAATATTAAGAACAATCACTATAAATTAGTAATTGTGGGTGCGGGTTCATTAGAATCGAAATTAAAAAAGCTAGCATGTTTACATAGCTATGATATTGACTTTTTAGGAGAAATTGATAATACTCTAATTCCTGATTTACTCAATAGCTCTGATTTACTTTTATTGGCATCTATTTTTGAAGGAAGTCCAACAGTTGTAAAAGAAGCATTATGTTGTAATGTGCCTGTAGTTTCAACTGATGTTGGCGATGTTAAAGAGGTTCTTAGTTTAGTTGATGGAGGAGAAATTATTGAATTTACAACCAGTAGTTTTGTTAATGCAGTAGATAAAGTATTAAGTAAAGAGAATTGGGATATAAATAAAGCACCAAATTTATTTAGTCATATGCTAATGGGTAAAAAGACGTTAACAATTTATAATCAATCATAAAAAGAAAAACTGTGGATTATATTTACATTGCAGGACCTGATGGTATAGGTAAAACTACTTACTTGCTTGATATTGAGAAAGACCTTATTAATGGTAATAAAAAAACCAAGCATGTTTGGATTAGGTCACCAAAAATAACTTCAAAGCCTTTAATGGCATATTGTAGATTAGTTGGTTTAACAAAAAGAGAGACTATTGATGAAATTGCTTATAGCACACATAAATTCTATAAATCAAAATTTGTTTCGTGGGTATTTCCAAAATTACAATTGCTAGATTTTAAAATTAAATGGTATTTAGAGAGAAAAAAAATAAAAGAAAATGAAATTGTTTTATTTGATAGATTTAGCTTAGATACATTGGCCGATTTAATGGTTGACACGCATTTACTAGATTTACATAAAACAAGTATTGGTAAATCATTTATAAAAATGTTGCCAAAGAATATGAAAACAATAATTTTACACGTAGATGAGGATGTGATAAGAAGTCGTAAGAAAGATACGGTTCACGATGAAAACTTGGCTTTAAAAATAAAAGTCTATAAGATTTTAAGTCAAGATTTAGGATTAAAAGTAATTGATAATAATAGAGCGTTAGAAATAGTTAAAAAAGATATAAATAATTATTTAAATGAGTAATTTAAAAGATTCAATTTTAGAAAATAGATATTTTAGTTGGTTGCAAATTTTTACAAATTGGCTTATGCAGGGAATTTTACATGCAGATAAGTCAGAAAAAGCATATAAAATACTTTTTACAGTTTTTTTCTGGATTATTATTACTTGTGTTTTGTTTTTTGGATTAAGCTGGAAGCTCAATAGAAGTCTGTTCTTAGGTTTTGTAATTGCACATACTATAAACTGGTTTATTAATTGCAATTTTTATGTATTATTTGTACATAGAATAAAATGGTTAAAAACCACAAAATCAGAACTTTTTAATCAATTATATGATATTCAAGAAAGGCTTGAAAAACTACCTAACAAAGACTGGTTGTTGTATAGTGTTTCGCTTGGTGGTATTTGTAAAGGGACATTAAATGAACACTCAGATATTGATGTTACGTTAATAAGAAAACCAGGTTTTAGAAACTTAATTCATTCTATTATATTTTATGTAAAAGAGAAAAAATATGCTGATTTAAAAGGGGTGCCATTAGATATCTTTATCTCTGATACACCTGAAAATTGCATACAGAGATCAAAAAGGCAAAAAAATCCTATTGTGATGATTGATCATGAAAATAAAATTGATGTTTTTTATCCAGACAAATTAAGTCTTAGTATTGAAGAAGCTCAAATTTTAAATGGAGAAAAATAATTTATTGATTTGAAAAAAGTTTTATTTATATCAGAATATTTAAATCCACCTTATGATGAGGGGATTAAAAAGACCGTTTATAATTTATTTCTAGACTTAGATGATAATTATGACTTAAAAGTCATTTGTCGTCATGGTTTTGAGAAAGATAATATTCACATTGTAAATACAAACCCTTTATTTTATTCAAGGGAAGTTAAGTCAATTATTAAAAATTTTTCCCCAGAATCAATTGTTTATTTACCTTTTCAGTCAAGTACATTTGCTAGTTATTTGAGGTTAAAAGTGTTCTCTTTTTTAGCTAAAAAAGCTAATATCATATTTATAGCTCTACAGCCAAAACCAATTAAGACTTGGCAAAAGGTCATTATAAGAATGATTAAGCCTAAAGTAGCATTTACGCCATCTCCCGCTCTTCATACCATTTGGAATAGTATGGGGGTTAAAAATGAATTAATACCATTATTGACAGATTTATCTATTTTTAAACCTTTGGCAGATAACGGTAAAAAGAAATCATTAAGGTTAAAATATAACCTTTCAGCAGAAGCTTTTATTATTACACATATGGGGCACCTTAATGAAGGACGAAATTTAAAAACATTAATACCCTTACAAAAATATGGTGTACAGGTCGTTGTGGTTGGAAGTAGTTCTACACCAATTGATGCTTATGGAAAAGAAACATTAAAAGATGAATTGCTCAACTCTGGGATTATAATTATTGATAGATATATAGAAAACATAGAAGAGATTTACCAATTAAGTGATTTATATATCTTTCCTGTAGTAAAGAAAAACAGCTCTATAGGTATGCCTTTATCAGTTTTAGAAGCTAGAGCTTGTGGTGTACCTGTCTTAACTTCAAATTATGGGAGTCTAGATTTTTATTTAGATAATGATTATGGAGGAATTTTCTATTCTGAGCCAGAAAAATTTCTAGAAAAATTTAAAGCAATAAAACTTGAATTGAACAAAGACTTAGACAAAACTAAAGTATCAGAGTTAAATGATATATTTTTCTCATCAATTCACAAACAGATTAATAAATAATAAATGGACTTTACATTAAAAAAATATAAACAGTTACTTGAAGTTTTAATTGAAAAGAATTACAATGTTCAAACTTTTGAAGATTTTATTCAGAACCCTAAAGATAAGGTAGTTGTTTTAAGACATGATGTTGATAGAAGATCAATAAATGCGACTTGGCTTGCTAAGATTGAACATTCTTTAAATGTAAAAGGAAGTTATTATTTTAGAATTGTGCCAGAAAGTAATGATCAAAATGTAATTAAAGAAGTTGTCTCAATGGGGCATGAGCTAGGTTATCACTACGAAGATTTAGGAATGGCTAAAGGTGATTTTGAAAAAGCTTTTAGTTTATATCAAAAGAATTTAGAATACTTTCGCACTTTTTATCCAATTACAACAGTTTGTATGCATGGAAGTCCTGAAAATAGTATTGACAATCGTCAAATATGGGAAAAATATAATTACAAAGAAAATGGAATTATAGCAGAACCTTATTTTGATGTCGATTATGATGAAGTTTTTTATATTACAGATACAGGTAGAGCTTGGAATAAAAAAAGTGTTATTTTAAGAGATAAAGTAGATACAAAATATGATATTCCAATTAAGAGTATCGATCATATGATGGAATTGATTAAACAAGATAAATTACCCAATAAGTTAATTATTAGTACACACCCTCATAGATGGTTTGATGTTGGTGGATTATGGTTTGTTGAATTGGTTATGCAAAACATTAAAAATGTAGTTAAAGCTATGTTGGTGAAATATAGAAAATAAGATGAATAAATACTGTTTATTATCAAATGATGTAGAAACGACATCCATTTGGCACAATTCATTAAGAGATGAAACCGGTTATAAGGTTTTGAAAGAAGGGATGCCTTTATTGTTAGACTTATATGCAAAATACAATGTAAAATCTACTTTTTATTTTACAGGTTATATCGCAAAATTATATCCTGAAATTGTTAAAATGGTTGTTCCTTACGGTCATGAAGTTGGAAGCCATGGTTTATCTCATACAAAAGAAAATGGATTTGATGTAATGCCATTGCAAAAACAGATAAATCACTTGAAAGAATCTAAAGATATTATTGAAAATATTATAGGTGAAGAAATTATTTCGTTTAGAGCTCCAGCTCTCAGAGTAAACAATGATACTGCAATTGCATTGGCAGAAACTAATTATAAAATTGACAGTTCAGTTGCTTCTCAACGATTTGATATGTTTATGTCATTTGGCGGATTAAAAAAGTTGAATTGGCTAACTGCTCCTAGATTGCCTTACCGTACAAGTGAAAATTCCCTTTTTAAGAAGGGAGAGGGGCAAATTATAGAAGTGCCTTTAACAGCTTCAATCTTACCGTATTTAAGTACTACTATGCGAATATTTCCAACGCTTACAGCACTTCAACGCAGGGTAATGGCTTTTGAGTCTTCAATAACAGGAAAACCTATTGTATTTGATACACATCCAAATGAATTTATTGATGAAAGTGATGAAGAGAGACAAATTAATAAAAGATCAAAAAACTTTTTAGCTGCTTTTTTACAAGATACTTTAAGGTCAAAACTTAAAGTTAAAAATTTAGGAATTAAAGGTATTAAAATATATGAAAGAGAGATTAAATATTTTGAGAAACATGAATTTAAATTTTGTACAATAAAAGAGTTTTGTAAACAAAAAGGCTTACTATAATGAGAATATATATTATTACAATGGATGACCCTATCCAAACCTACGATTTTATTAAAGAAATTATTGATGCAAAAAAAGATGAAATTGTTGGATTAGCAATCCCTAAAGGAAATAGGTTAACTCTTTCAAAAGGAAAATCTAAATATACTTATGTTCTTTCATTATTATTAATCATGGGGCCATGGCATTTTTTTAAAACTTCTGTCAAAACAGTATTTCATAAAATAAAAAAGAAATTATTTGCTTTGGGAATTTCAAAGGATCCTTCTATAGCAGCTTATGCAGAATCTAATGGTATACCAACCTTATCGATAACCACACCTAACAGTAAGAAATTCAGAACACATTTAGAAACTCTTGATATAGATGTTATTATAAATCAAAGCCAAAACATAGTAAAAAAAGAACTGTTGAGTATTCCAAAAATAGGTGTCTTAAATAGACATAATGCTTTGTTGCCAAAAAACAGAGGCAGGCTAACACCTTTTTGGGTAGCTTTGAATGGTGAAACAGAAACAGGTGTCTCAATACATTTTGTTGAAGAAGGTATTGACTCAGGAGATATTGTTGTACAAAAGAAGTATGAAGTTAAAAAAAGAGATAATTTCAATTCAATTGTCAAGAAAAATTATACTATTGCAGCAAAGGCAATGATAGAGGCTTTAGACATTTTAGAAAAAGAAGAATTTAATTATATTTCAAATGATGATGATAAAGCTACTTACAATACAACACCAAATCTAAATGAAGCAATTCAGTATAGAAAAAAACGAATAAAATCATTTTTTTCTTGACAATGAATACCCTCTAAATAATTTTTTTTAGGATTAAAGCGATCTCTAATTAAATCCTTTTAAATCAGAAGGTTACTTTAAATGTAATTTTTGCAGATAATTTGCGTTATATTAAATAATTATATTATATTTGCAAAAGCTATATAAAAAAGAAACCCCTTAAAAATGATACTTACAACTTATAAGTATATTGAAAAATGGAATACTAATTTTTCAGTTTTATTTCGAAAACTTGAGAATGGTACATTTTTTACCCTTTTAAATATAGTATATTTTTCTTTCAACTATTTATCTTTAACTAAACCCAAATTAATTCACGTCATTGGAGCAAGTCCACATGATTGTTATTTAAAAGATAATGTTTAATTAAAAATATTGCTATGATTAATAACTCCCCAACCAACGCATTTCAATTTAAAGATTATTTTAAGTTGAAAAATGAAGATAGTCTTGAAGAATTCTTAAAGTCTGTTGCTATAGCTAAACCTCTAGTTAAGCAAAAAAACACTTCATTAAAACCTCGTCTTTTAAAATATAAAAAAGCTACAGATTTCTCATCACTAGAAAGAATTAAAATAGTTGTTGATGGACTTGTAGGTTTAGAAAGTGAAAAAGAGATTTGTAAAAAAGAAGGCATTTCACTTAAAACATATTCTAATTGGAAAGAAGAATTTTTAGATGCATTTAATAAATATTCTGAAATTGAAATATTACAAAGAGCTTTAAATACTAACAATAAGAATACAATTGTTGATGAGATAGGGCTAGAAGCTTACAGCTTTTTTAAGAAGTTTATTAATATTTCTTCTATAAAGAATTTAGTAATTCCACAGAATAAAACACTGTCTGCCTATAATGATATAGATGGTATTGAAAATGTTATTTTACTTGATAAAATAAATAATTTCAGACAAATTAATAAACAATTTGAAGAAGTTAACGCTAAGTTACCAATAGGTGGCGTGCTGTTAGGTAGTTTTGAAACTTTCACCTCTATAGCTCAAAAGAATCCTATATATAAGATTCCTGTTTTAAAGCATTTATACTTTGGCTTTGAGTTTTTATTTAAAAGAGTATTTCCAAAGTTACCAATTTTAAAGAAATTGTACTTTTTCTCTACAAAGGGCAAAAATAGATTTCTTTCTAAAGCAGAGTCTTTAGGTAGATTAGTTTCGTGTGGTTTTGATATTATTGACGTAAAAGAAATTGATGGTATAAATTATTTTGTAGTTGAAAAAGTAAAAGAGCCAGCTTTTAATATGAACCCTAGTTATGGACCATTATTTAAAATGAATCGTGTAGGTAAAAATGGTAAAATTATTGGTGTATATAAATTAAGAACTATGCATCCATATTCAGAATATTTACAAGATTATGTTTTGAAGCTGAATGGGTATGCAGAGTCAGGTAAACCTGCAGATGATTTTAGAATTGTTCCTTGGGGTAAATTTATGCGTCGTTATTGGTTTGACGAATTACCACAATTAATTAATGTATTAAAAGGAGAATTGAAATTAGTAGGAGTTAGACCAGTTTCTGAGCGTTATTTTCAAGATATCCCTAAAGATATTCAAGAATTGCGTTTGACTCAAAAGCCAGGTTGTGTACCTCCTTATGTAGCATTAGATAGAAAGGGGTCAGTTGGTAGTGTGTTACAAGCTGAAAAAGAATATCTCATAGAGAAAAAAGAAAAACCATATACAACAGATACTAAGTTTTTCTTTAAAGCAATGTATAATATCATTTTCAAAAAGAAAAGAAGTGCATAATTAGACTTTTGTATCTTTAAAAGAAAAAACGAAGCCCAACTATTATAATAGTTGGGCTTCGTTTTTTAGGGTAATGGTGCCAAAAATAGTTGGTAAAAGCCCTGTATTCCTTATAAATAAAGGTCTAGATATAATTGTGAAAATGTGGATTTTCCTAAAAAACAGGGCAGTTATTAATTTGAATTTACTAACTTTAAATTAAAATTGTTGTTGACTTAATAAAGCTGTAACTTTTTGTTTGAAATTACTTATTGAATATTTTACAAATTCATAATCTTTTGGATAAGGAACTTTCTTTGATTGTAAAGCTTTGAGGTATTTTTGCTCTATTGCACGTTGATCACCTCTATATTTACCATAGGTATTTTGGAATTTTGCTTCTCCAAACATTGGGTTAGAAGCTATTGTAGTTTTTTTATTTAAATCTTTAATAGTCATTAAGCCATCTAATTTAGAAGCTTTATTCTGTTGGTATAAAGCTACTTCAGCTTTGACAATTTTGTACTTAGCAATTTTAATATCATTCCCTTTTGTATCTTTCATTACATTGCCATTACCATCTAGTTTATATTGATAACCATCTTGTACTTTTGCCTCTTGAGGTACAGTTTGCTGAGATGTCTTTTCGGGTTCAAATATCAATTTATTTAATACAATATCTATTTGATGCGAATAATGAACCCCTTTCTTTTTCTTGTTGTGGTACAATACCCAAGGGTTATTGAAATTTACAGAGTTAATCACAGAGAAATCTTTGATACTGTCATTTGATATAGTTTTTACATTATTTTTAAGTGTTACATAAACAAAATTACTTCCTTTGTTCTTTGCCTTTTTCAGCAATGCATCTAAATCATTTCTATAAGTTGGATCTAAATATATTAAATCTTCAATATGCTTATAAGCAACTCTAGCATCTAACTGATTTCCTTTTATTTTGTCTATGGCACTTTTATACAAAGCTGTAGAATAATTATTTCTTGAAGTTTTTACTTTCTTGGTATAATCATTAAAATCAAAAGACACCTCATTACCTTCAAAATATAATGGTTGTAAGGCTTTTATTTCATCTTGTCTAATGTCAAGGTTTAAGTATTTTACATAAATCTTTTTAAGATTTTCAGGTGTACTTTGTTTTTTTAACCTTTTTATTTCTTCTATATCTTGAATTGCAGCTTTTGTATATGCTTCTTTTAAAATAGGAATATGTTTCTGTTTTGACTTTTTTGTTTTGTCTTTGTTCAGTTGTTCGGCAGAAGTATTAAAAGCTTCAGTATAATTACCAGTTTGAATTAAACTAGTTGCTTTTTGTGTACTTCCACAAGACAATATAGAAAGAACTAAAAATGTGAGTAGTATATTCTTCATAATAAGATTCGGTTATTGGTGATTACAAAGTTACTCTTTTAATTTAAAATCATCATGCCATAATAATTATGGCATGATGATTTTTTATGAGAATAAATTTAAAAATTACTTTAAAGCAGGTAGAACTTTACCTGTACAATTTCCAAAACCGATACGAACTTTATTATTTGCACAATAACCTCTCATTATTATTGTATCACCATCGTCTATGAATTTACGCTCAGACCCATCATTTAGTTTTATTGGGTTTTGTCCTCTCCAAGTCAGCTCAAGCATAGAACCATAACTATCTTTTGTTGGCCCAGATATTGTACCTGACCCCATCATATCTCCAGCTCTAATATTACAACCATTACTGGTATGATGTGTTAGTTGTTGAATCATAGTCCAATACATATATTTAAAGTTCGAATGACTTACCAAAGTTTCTTCCTTACCTTCAGGTTGAATAAATGCTTGTAAGTGGATGTCATAACTATTCTTACCACTTTGTTTTAGATAGGGTAAAGGCTTAGGGTCTTGTTTAGGCCCTTTTACTTTAAATGGCTTTAAAGCATCTAAAGTGACTATCCATGGCGAAATTGTAGAGGCAAAACTTTTCCCTAAAAACGGTCCAAGTGGTGCATATTCCCACCCTTGTATATCTCTTGCACTCCAATCGTTAAAAAGTACCAATCCGAAAATATAACTTTTTGCATCATCAATCGCTATAGAATTACCTAAATGATTAATGTCTGTAGTAATGAAAGCCATTTCTAATTCAAAATCTAACAATCTTGATGGTCCAAAATTTGGAGTGTCACTACCCTCAGACGGTCTTGATTGTCCAATAGGTCTTCTTATTGGTGTTCCAGAGGGTATAATGGAAGAGCTTCTACCGTGATAACCTATCGGAATGTGTAACCAATTTGGTAATAATGCATTTTCAGGATCTCTAAACAGGCTTCCTACATTTGTTGCATGCTCTTTACTAGCATAAAAATCTGTATAATCACCTACATCTACAGGTAATTGCATTTCTATTTCATCCATTGAAAAGATAATTTTATCCTTATGAGCCATGTTCTCTTTTAAAGAAGAATTTTTCTCATCAAAAATTTCAGCAATTCTATTTCTTACTAATCTCCAAGTTTTCCTACCATCAGCTATAAAATCATTTAAGGTGTCTTGTAAAAAAATATCATCAGTTAATGGAATTTCACTAAAATATCCTAATTGATGTAAAGCTCCTAAATCAATGGCAAAGTCACCTATTCTTGTGCCAATTGTAATAATATCATCACGAGTTAAAAAAACGCCAAACGGAATGTTTTGAATAGGGAAATCAGAATTATCAGATACAGTTAACCACGTTTTTCTATTTGGATCGTTAGCAGTTATTTTCATATATTAAATTTTATTTTATTTTTTTGTTCAAATATAAATGTTTCTGTGTATATGAAAGATGAAATTAGTATTTTTGACTTCATTTTAACATATTAATTTAATAATGAGTAATATTCTAGACAAAGACACTTCAGAAGTTTTAATACAAAGAGTACGTAATTTAACGCAATTTTCAGAGGCAAGATGGGGAAAGATGGATGTAGTTCAAATGTTGGTGCATTGCAATGAGTCTTCTAAAATGGCAATTGGTACTAAAAAGATGAAACGTATGTTTTTAGGACGAATTTTCGGAAGAATTGTCTTGAAAAAAACTCTAAAAAATGATGTCCCTTTGAAAAAAAATTCACCAACCGTACCTGGATTAATCGTAAAGGGTAGAAAGGATTTTAACAAAGAGAAAGATGATTTTATACGTGTCTTGTCTACATTAGGGATGATGAAAATTGAAGATTTTAATGATAAGGTACATCCGTTTTTTGGTAAAATGACAGGTAGAGAGTGGGATGTTTTAATGTATAAACATTTTGACCATCATTTAAAACAGTTTGGTGTCTAAGAAATAACAGGAATTATAGTAAAATAAAACAACAAATTAAAATGCAAAGAGATCAACAAATTTTTGACCTTATTGAAGAGGAAAAACAAAGACAGATTAACGGATTAGAGCTTATAGCTTCTGAAAATTTTGTAAGTGACCAAGTTATGGAAGCTGCTGGATCTGTTTTGACTAATAAATATGCAGAAGGATATCCGAACAAACGTTATTATGGTGGTTGTGAGGTAGTTGATGTTGTGGAGCAATTGGCTATTGATAGAGCGAAAGCTTTATTTGGAGCAGAGTATGTTAATGTACAACCTCATTCAGGATCTCAAGCAAATTCTGCGGTGCTCTTTGCATTGATTAAACCTGGGGACAAAATTTTAGGCTTCGATTTGTCTCATGGTGGTCATTTGACTCATGGTTCTCCTGTAAACTTTTCAGGGACTTTATATAAAACTTCATTTTATGGTGTAGAAAAAGAAACTGGTGTGTTGAATTATGATAAAATTCAAGAGATTGCTAACAAAGAACAACCAAAATTAATTATTGCAGGAGCTTCTGCGTATTCTAGAGATATTGATTTTAAACGTTTTAGAACTATTGCGGATAATGTTGGAGCATTATTAATGGCTGATATTTCGCATCCTGCTGGTTTGATAGCTAAAGGTATTTTAAATGACCCTATGCCGCATTGCCATGTTGTTACTACAACAACACACAAAACCTTACGTGGTCCAAGAGGAGGGATGATAATGATGGGTCAAGATTTTGAAAACCCGTGGGGCATTACTCTTAAAAATGGTAAGCCAAAAATGATGTCTTCATTTTTAAATTCTGCTGTTTTTCCTGGAAATCAAGGAGGCCCATTAGAGCATATTATTGCCGCTAAGGCCATTGCTTTTGGTGAAGCATTAACCGATGAATTTTTACACTATCAAGTACAAGTAAAAAAGAATGCTGCTGCTTTGGCAAAAGCATTTGTTGCTAAAGATTATCATATTATTTCAGGAGGTACTGATAATCATATGATGCTAATTGACTTAAGAAATAAGAATATAACTGGTAAGGAAGCTGAAAATGCGTTGGTAAAAGCAGATATTACGGTAAATAAAAACATGGTACCATTTGATGATAAGTCACCATTTGTAACTTCAGGAATTAGAATAGGATCAGCTGCAGTAACAACTCGAGGTCTTAAAGAAAATGATATGGCAAGTATCGTTGATTTAATAGACCAAGTAATCTCTAATTATAAAGATGAAACGGTTTTAGATAGTGTAGCAAAAAAAGTAAATATATTGATGAGAGAAAGAGAGTTGTTTAATATGTAAATAATATGAAACATTATTTTATTCTTTTTTACACAACAGTTGCAGATTACCTTTTGAAACGAGAGGTATATCGTAAAGATCATTTGACATTAATACATATTGCATATAAAAATGGAGGTCTTATTATGGCTGGAGCATTAGCAGAACCAGCAGATGGAGCACTACTTGTTTTTAAAGAAAAGTCTGATGCAATTGCTTTTGCTGAAAATGACCCTTATGTTAAAAATGGATTGATTAGCAAATGGCATGTCCAACCTTGGGTGGTTGTTAGTAATAATAAATAAAAAATGAGGCTGTCTTTTTAGGCAGCCTCATTTTTTGTTAAAAAGAATAACTCTAATTTACCAAATCCGAACTCGTTTTTCAGGAGCCAAATACATAGCATTACCTTCTTTAATATCAAATGCTTTATAAAATGCATCAACATTTAGTAAAGGTTGTATCGCTCTAATTTTACCTGGTGAATGTGGGTCAGTTTTAATTCTTGTACGTAAAGCTTCATCTCTAATTAATGTTCTCCAAACAGTAGCCCAAGACATAAAGAAACGCTGTTCTGGTGTAAAGCCATCAATATTATCAGGTCTTTTATTGTCAGCATAGAATTTTTGCAAACCATCATAAGCTCCTAATACGCCGCCTAAATCACCAATATTTTCGCCTAAAGTAAATTTTCCATTTACAAATACACTATCTAATACTTCTAAGTTACTGTATTGTGAAGCTAACGCATCACCTCTTGTTGTAAACGCTTTCAAATCAGCGTCAGACCACCAGTTGTTTAAATTTCCATTAGCATCAAAACGTGCACCACTATCATCAAAAGCGTGAGAAATTTCATGACCTATAACAGCACCAATTCCACCATAATTTACAGCTTCATCAGCAGTATAGTTGTAGAAAGGAGGTTGTAAAATGGCAGCAGGAAAAACAATTTCATTAAATAAAGGATTGAAATATGCATTTACTGTTTGTGGTGACATACCCCATTTTGTTTTATCAACAGGCTCATCAAAATCAGCTAAATTTTTTGCTAAAGACCATTTATTCACTGCTGTAATATTTTCAAAATAGTTATTACCTTCTTTAACTTCTAATTCAGAATAATCTTCCCATTTGTCAGGATAACCTATTTTAACTGTAAATTTATCTAACTTAGTTATCGCTTGTTTTTTTGTGTCTTCACCCATCCAATCTAAAGCTTTGATACGTTTCTTATAAGCGTCAATAACATTAGCAATCATCAATTCAGCTTTTGCTTTTGCTTCAGGAGGAAACATTTCATCAACATACAATTGACCTAAAGCTTCGCCAACAGTACCATTAACAGTAGCTAAAGCCCTTTCATCTGCGGGTCTTTGTTTTTTCTGACCACTTAAAGTTTTATTATAAAAATTCCAGTTGGTTTTTTCAATTTCTGTAGTTAATGCATCAGCAGAAGAATTTAAAGTTGACCAACGCATTACCGTTTTTAATGTTTCAATATCTGTATCTGTTAGTGCTTTTTGAAGTTCATCCATATATTTGGTTTGCATTACAATTACAGTATCAACTTCTTTTTTAATGCCAATGTCTACAATCATTTTCTTCCAATCAATAGCAGACACCATTTTATCAAGCTCATTAATAGTACGTGGGTTATTAAAGTTTCTAGCATCTCTACTTTGCACTTTATCTAATCTAGGTTTTGCCAATCTTGTTTCTAGGGCTAAAATAGTTTTAGCCTGTTTTTCAGCATCAGCTTTATCGTCACCAAGAAATTGTAGCATTCTAGTAATATGTTCTGTGTATTGTTGGCGAATCTCTTTTGACTTAGCATCTTGATCCAAATAATAATCACGATCGGGTAAACCTAAGCCTCCAGGAGTTATATAACCAGCATTAATATCACTATCACTAAGGTTTGGAAAAACTGTAAATCCAACAAAAGGAGATGCAACTGCATCTTCTTTTGCAAGTACAGTCTGCAAATCTTTGATATTTTTTATACCAGCAATAGCAGCTAATGCAGGTTGCAAAGGTGTAACGCCCAATTTATTTCTTGAAAGAGTATCTAACTTTGAATCAAAAATAAATAATGCTTTGGCTTGGTCAGTATCAGCAGTATATTTTCCACTTTTCTTTGCTTTGGCTAAAATTGCCAATACATCTTTATCAGTTTTTTTTCTTAGCACTCCAAAGCCACCCCATGACGTTCTATCATCAGGTATTTTGGTGTTCTTCATCCAACTTCCATTTACATAGTTGTAAAAATCTTCTTTTGGACTCACTGTGGTGTCCATATTAGCCAATACGATACCTGGAATTTGTGCTGTAGCATTGTCAGAATTTGCAATAGTTTTTTTATCATCTTTACATGAAGAGAATAAAATGATACTTGCAAATCCTACAATTAGCATTGCTTTGTTTGTATATTTCATTGTATAAATTTATTTTATTGTTATTATTAATTGATTAGTAGTGATTGTTTTAAAGATGTTACATGTTTTATTGTTAATCTTCTTCGCTGGCTCTTTCAATAATATTTTGTGGTAAAGATTTTTTTGCTTTTGCTCCTAGTTTTTTTATTTTCTCTACAGAGGTAATTAAATTTCCACGACCTTCTACCAACTTATTCATTGCTCCTTTATATTCACTTTTTGCTTCGTCCATTTTCTTACCAACTTTGGTCAAATCAATTACAAAACCTTCAAATTTATCGTATAAGGCACCAGCTTGACGGGCAATTTCAACCGCATTGTTACGCTGTTTTTCATTTTGCCACATACTATCAATAGTACGGAGTGTAGCCAATAGGGTAGAAGGTGTAACAATTACAATATTCTTTTCAAATGCTTTATTGTACAGTTGATTGTCATTGTTTATGGCAACTGCAAATGCAGGTTCTACGGGTACAAATAATAGTACAAAATCTGGCGATTCTATTTCATAAATATCTTCATATTTTTTATCGCTCAACTGTGTAACATGTCTATTTAAGGAGTTGATATGATCTTTTAAAAATTGAGATTTTATTGATTCATCCTCACTATTTACATATTGTTCATAGGCAGTTAAAGATACTTTTGAATCAACAATCATTTTTTTACCGTCTGGTAAATTTATAATAACGTCTGGTCTGAGTCTGGTTTTATTTTCATCATCAGTATTAAAACTTTTTTCTAAGACATATTCTCTGTCTTTCTCTAATCCAGATTTTTCAAGCACACGTTCTAGAATTAATTCACCCCAATTCCCTTGTGTTTTGCTATCTCCTTTTAGAGCACGGGTTAAGTTAAGAGCCTCTTTACTCATTTGTTCATTTAACTCTTTTAAACCAATTATTTGTTGACGTAAAGCGGCATGATAATCAATACTTTCTTTGTGTGTTTTATCTACTTTGTCTTCAAAAGTCTTAATTTTATCTTGTAAGGGAGTTAAAATTTGTTTGATATTTTCTCTATTCTGTTCTGTAAATTTCACAGATTTTTCTTCCAATACTTTATTGGCTAAATTTTCAAATTCTTTGGTGAATTTTTCTTGAATATTCTCTAAATCTTGTTTTTGAGTCGTTAATTTCTCATTTAACCCTTTTATGGCAGCGTCTTGTTGAATGTTTACACGGATAAGATTCTCTTTTTCAGTTTGGAGCTCTCGGTGTTCTAATTGCAATTGATAGATGGTTTTTTCAGCGGTAGTCTTCGTTTCTAATAATACTGCGTTTCGCTCTTGTAGACTTGACTTTTCCTTTTCAGAGGATACCTTAGTTACAAGTTTTCCTATATAAGCTCCGATCAATAATGCGATAATGAATATGATAAAGAAGATGAAATACTGTTCCATTAATTGAATGAGATTAATTCATAACCTTCACTTTGAAATTTCACCAAAGCTGTTAAAGCTGATAACGCTAGTTTTACATCAGATGATTTATCTTCTAATTCAAATCCGCTTGCCAAATATGATTGTCCGCAAACAAATATTTCTACGCCTACATTATTAAGTGCAGACATCAATTCAGTATTCGAATTTTCGGTACTATACTTCTTTTTATAGGCTGTAGCATTCAATGTGCTTTTTGTTGGAGCACCATGAAGGATGATAACTGTTTTCATATTTTCGGCAGAAACTCCATGTTGGGCATGCATATTTAAATACCTAGCTACTGTATTGAGTAAAGGGTTTATTTGACCTTCTTTTTTTGACGGGTCTGTATATATATCAAAAATAACCTTGTAAACCTTGTCTTTGTCTAAAAGTAATTCAGGATTTTCGATTTGAAACACTTGTCCAAAGTCTTCAAGTATAGGTCCCATTTTAGTCGCTGTTTCTTGAGCATTGATAGAAGAGAAGCTCAATAAAAATAGCAGTGCTATTATTCTTTTCATTATATAAAAATTAGAGAATAATATTACAAAATATATGGTAGAAAGTAATACTATTTTAGGTTAAATTCGTTAGATGAATTTGAATGGTATAAATGTATTAGAATTTATTTATAAAATTTCTGAAAATAACCTTTATGTTGAAGTTATACAGCAACTTCAGAAAGATTTTGAATTAAGTGGATTAGTCATTGAGTTTGATGAATTTATTGTACCAGAAGATTTAATCAAAGTAATATATCAGCAAATTTATCATCTTTTAATAAATAATTTTGATGGCTACCTACAGTTATTGTATCGCATAGATGTTGCAGAGCAAAAAATTGTTATTCAGAAGAGTGATACTATTGAACTAATAGCTCAAAAATCGACATACTATGTTTTGCAAAGGGAATATCAAAAAGTGAAATTACGAAAAAAATACAGTTAATTATTATTTTTTTTGACTTTCAGCTTTCATTTCTCGCTGAATTTGTTTTATGGTTTGTGAGCTGCCATCTACACTCCATCCAGGAGGTCCAAATACATACATAAAGCGTTCTTTAAAGGTTTTTGCCTTTTTTACATCTTTCCAAATATCACCATATTCATGAGTTAATATGACTAGAGGATTGTATGATTCTGGTGGATGCGTAACTCCAAATTCTATTTCAATAGTGTCATCATATCCTTTCCAGGTCCCAAATAGTTTATCGAAAAGGTTTAAATAGCCGCCATGATTTTTATCCATGTATTCAATATTTTTTGAATGATGGACTTGGTGTTGCATGTGCGTATTTAAAAACTTGTCAAGAAAACCTAATTTAGGTACGTATTTGGTATGCAGTTGGAATTGCCAAAGAGCTTCAATTCCTAGACAAAAAACTAACATCTCATAATGAAATCCTAAAGCAGGAATCCACATGTAAAAAAAAGGTTTATACAATACGGTAAACCATCCATTTCTAATAGCTGTACCTAAATTATAATTGTCTGAAGAATGATGTACAACATGAGCTGCCCAAAAAACACGAATTTCATGATTAGCTCTATGAAACCAATAATAAGCAAAATCATCAAGTAACTGACAAATTAACCATATGTACCAAGCCCAACCAAATGATTTATAACCTAGTATATTTGTACGAACACCATCAACTAAAGGGTTGAATAATTCATATGAAAATTTAAATAAAACAACAGCAAAAATTAGTTTTACTAAAGGAGCAATAATTGCTGAGCCAATACCCATGGCACCACTTGCAAATAAGTCTTTCCATTCATATAAATCCTTATTATCATGTGTTTTACTATAGGCCAATTCTAATAAAATAAATGCGATAAATGCAGGTCCTCCATATATTAAAGGGTTGGTTAAATCCATAATTTTTATAAAAATTTTGGTGAAGATACAGAATAATACTCATCTGTGATTTAGATATTGAGATTAAATGCTTCTGTATTCTAATTGTTCTGGTTTTATGGTGATACAGAATCTGTTTATTCTCCGATTTATTCTAACCAGTCATCTTCCATTAACTATATCAGATAGTGAAGATATATTTATCTTTTTTATGTCTTTGATGTATCTGGTATATAATGCAAGGAAGGTGTCTTTTTTACATTTCAGATAGAGTGGAGGCTTTAGCTAATTGTAAATTTGTATAGGTTTATCTTCTATAGAATATTCTAAATTTTAATGACTAATTTTCCTTTTGTATGTCCTTTTGCCAAATGTTCAAATGCATCTATTGAATTATTCAATTCAAAGACTTTTTCTATAATGGGTTTTATCCTATTATTTTTAACTAAATTACTAATTTCTAATAAAAATAATTGATTAGGACGCATAAAAATAAATTCATAAGTAGCATTTTTATCTTTAACCAATTTTTTAATTTTACTTGGTTTTAAGGACAGAAAGAAAGCAATAAGTTTTGGAATTCTGAATTCTTTGGCTACTTGTTTATTTATTTCTGCTGGAAGTAAGCTTATCACATTTCCGCCTTGTTTAATTATTTTAAAAGCGTCAAAAGTATATTGATTTCCAAGGGTATCAAATACAATATCTATATCAGAACAAATATCTAAATAGTTTTCTTTTTTATAGTCAATAACTACATCAGCACCTAATTTTTTGACCCATTCAGAATTTTGTGCACTTGTTGTCGTATAAACAAACGCTCCTTTTGATTTTGCATATTGAATGGCGAAAGTTCCAACACCACCAGAACCTGCGTGAATTAATATTTTGTCTCCTTTTTTAATACCACCAATTCGGTTAAATGATTGTATTGTAGTCATACCAACAACAGGTAATACAGAAATATCGTTAAATAAACTATTTCTTGGTTTTAATGATATTGTTGATACATCTGCTTTACAAAATTCTGCTATTGTACCGTGAGAAGTACCAAAAACTTCATCTCCAATTACAAAATGATCAATGTTTTTACCAACTTCAATTATTGTTCCACTAAAATCACTTCCCACAGAAGTAGGAAAACTCAACTTCTCCATTTTTTTAAACTCCCCTAAAACTATCTTATAATCGTGTGGATTGATACTTGCAGAATGAACCTTTATCAATACTTCATTTAAAGATATTTTAGGGATTTCTACTTCTTGTATTTGTAAGTTTTCTTTTAAACTTCCGTAACCAATTTGCATTAATGCCTTCATAAACTAAAGTATTAAATTTTTTAAAAATGGAAAGATATATTGTCCCATTACAAATCCTATAGGAATTCCTATTAACCCAGCTCCAAAGGCTTTTTTTGCTTTATTTGGTGCTTTTTCTCTATATTTAAAAAATAAGAAAAACCCGATTGGTGGTATTATACTCGATATTATGGTTAATGGCTTACTTAAATCGTCTTGTTGTGTTTTCATATTCTTAGTTGTTAATGGCTAACTGTTCTTTTGCTAATAAATTTTTAAATGGTTTTAATCTTTGCTCATTCATTTCTTTTGGTTTTAATTTCAATTTAAATATCTTTTTCATTGTTAATAGTAAAAATCCAAATAGCCTTTGTGAAAAATTTCGTGTTGGAAAATCTAATAGTTTTTTCTCTTTATAAAACTTATAGTCTGCTGTCATAACACCACGATAATGATATACTAAATCTCTAAATACCTTATGACCACCAACTCCCAGAAAAGTCTGTCCAGTTGTCCATTCTTCATTAGCAACCCAATGTTCAACAGTTTTAACCATATTATTTATGTGTTTTCCTATCATTTTAGCATCCAAATTGTCATCAGAGACTATTCCCAATCTATGGCAATGAGAAACTTCTATATGTGCTTCTAAAGTTTCTCGCATATTTGCTATTTGGTTTAAAGGTCCAGAAACTATATGCCCTAAAAGTCCAGCACTTAACACATTCCGATGTCCATTGCTAAAATATCTATCGATAAATTTTTTAAATCTTGCAGAATAATATCTATCTTTTATTGCTCCAGCATATATAACAATGTCTGCTTTTCTAACTTTAGAAAAAGCATCAGCATATTCATCTTTATAAAAACAAGCATCACCATCACCGCATTTTAAACATCCAATGCATCCGCCTTTAATTTTGGTATTACCAAGTTCTATAATTTCAACAGGATGTGAAACTTGGTTTTCAAATAAACGTATCATTTTAATTAAATTTTGATCTTCAACATCAGCATCACTTACAATTACTATTTTTTTGTTCCCTGTTTTAGTAATCTTTTTAGGTATTTCTATTGAATGCATATCTGTTGATTTCCAATCAATTTTTGAAATAATTCTATCTTCTATAATATCATTTTCATTTACCTTCCAGAAAAAATCTTTTGCAAATCCTAAAAAGTTATTTTGTCCTTTTTTCGAAAGAATGTCATTCATTTCTGCTGAAAAACCCCTTACATATCGCAATCCTAAATCAGAAGAAATTTCGTGCATATAATTATGTGCAGTATGGTCATAAAAATTAGCTGATGATGAAATTCCTGTAGCTATTTTACCTTGCAATAATTCTTGTGCATTTTGCTTAAACAACAACTCTATAAAAAGTTTTAGTTGAGAAGGAACAAGCATCGTATATACTGGGAAAGCCCAAGTTATAACATCTGCTTCTACCATTTTATTTATTATGCTAACTAAATACTTTTCGTTTTTTTCTAATCTATTGATTTTTCGAGAAATCTCGATTGTTTCAAAATTGTATTCAGAAAATTTTATTTCTAAATACTGTGTGTATTGAGCTGTAATTCCTTTTTGTCCGTGTGGACTTCCGTTTAAAACTATAATATTCATTTTTCTGTATTTTTAATTACAGTACAAAATTAAGTTGTGTTGTACTTAATAACCTTTCCAATCTTGCTTTACTTCATTAAATGAATAACTAACTTGGTGCTTTTGTCATTAAGAACATCAAAAGAAGCATCATTAAAATCAGGTGGACCAAAATTGCCTTTTACATCATTTGAAAAACCATTTAACTCTTTTGGTTTACCCATATAATTGGTATTCATTTCACCATCTGAATTTTCATCTTGAAATACACCAATGGCATATTTCCCAACTTCAATATCATCCAATTCAATTGTTATTTCTTTCCCTTTTGATTGAATTATTTTTTGAATTTTAATTTCTTTTAAGAAACCTACTTCATCATAAATAGCAATCTTAATATTCTTTCCTTTTTTAAGATTAATTCCTGATACTGTTAGTTCAATTGTTCCTGTTTGTGCAATTAGATTTCCACTAATAAATAGTATTGCAATAATTATTATTTTTTTCATTTTATATTTATTTAATTGTTTCTGTTTTTTCTTTTGTAAATAGCACGTATAATGCTGGTATTATTAATAAAACTAATAAAGTGGAAAGTGTTAATCCACCAATAATAGTCCAGCCTAAAGGGCTCCACAGCTCTGTTCCTTGTAGTGTTAATGGTAATAAACCACAAATGGTTGTTAAAGATGTTATTAGTATTGGTGTAAATCGTACTTGACCAGCTTCTAACAAAGCATTAAAAATTGATTTTCCTTCATCACGTAATTTATTAGCAAAATCTATTAAAATTATTGAGTTGTTTATCACTATTCCCATTAGGGCAATTAAACCTATAAATGCCATAAATGAAAATGGTGTTCCTGTAATCATTAGCATATATATACTTCCTGTAAATGCTAACGGAATTGCTGCAAACACAATAAATGTTTGTTTTATAGACTTAAACTGTAAAAGCAACACTAACAAAATACCTATAAAAGCAATTAAAGCGGATTGTGCTAATGCTCCAAATGCTGATTTTTGATTTTCACTTTCTCCTGCTATGATAAAACTATAGCCTTTAGGGAAATTATATTTATTTAATTTTTCTTTAATAGCATTGGTTAAATCTGCTACATTTTCACCTTTTGCGATATCTGCTCCTATTGTTGCAGAACGTGTGGTGTTATAATGTGTGATTGTTCCTTTATTGGTGTTGAATTCAATTTTTGCTAATTGATTTAAAGGGATAAATTCACCCAGCATACTTTCTACATAAATTTTACTTAAATCAGTAAAATCTCGTTTTTTATTAATTGGTAAGCTCAGCATTATGGCATAATCTTCTCCGTCTTCCGTCAAGAAACTTCCAGCATTATATCCAGTCATTGCAGTTCGAATGGTTAAATCAATATCAGATGTCGGTACACCAAAGAGTGATGCTTTTTCTTTATTTTTCCTTATAAAACCACCTGCTTTGCAGGTGGTCATGTTCTGATGGCTTTGCCTATCTTTGTAGTATGGGTAAATATAAGAAACTTAGTCA
>JAMONB010000244.1 GCA_027066745.1 Flavobacteriaceae bacterium | reverse complement strand
TTCTTCTGGGTCTAAACCAACGGTAGGCTCATCAAATATGAGTACTTTCGGATTGTTCAATAAAGCTTGGGCAATACCAACACGCTGTTTCATTCCTCCAGAATAGCTCCCTATGGGTTTACGAGCTACTTCCATTAAGTTTAAGCCTTCTAACAATTGTGTAATTCTAGGTTTTAGATTTGAACCTCCTACACCTTTCATTGCGGCAATATATTCTAAAAATTCAAAGGCATTTAAATTAGGATAGACACCAAAGTCTTGTGGTAAAAACCCTAATTGCTTTCGCATATAATTAGGATCTTTTACAATATTATTTTTATTTAAGAGTAGTATTCCGTCAGTTGGTTTACTTACGGTTGCTATCATTTTTAATAAGGTAGATTTCCCTGCTCCGTTTGGTCCTAACAAGCCTAAAATTCCATTTTCAATAGTTATGGAAAAATCTTTTAATCCATATTTATCTTTACTATATCGTTTCGATACATTTTGAATTATTAACTGCATTATTTTAGTTTTTATCTGAATTAACACGTGTTATTGTAGTGGTAAACCCATTTTGGCTAAAGGTCAAAGCATTGTCATTGTCTTTAATAATAGTAAGATTAGCACCTACAGTGGTATCATAAAGTGTTGTTTCATCTTTTTGAAGTAATAAACTTTTAACCCCTTGTGCTTCTACAAATAAATATAATTTCCCGTTTTCAATTAATATTTCAAAAACCATATTTGCTTCTTTCAGTAAGTAGTTACCAACATATTTTTTAAATAATTCAATATCTATCGTTGACATTTTAATCTCTTTATCCTTAAAATATAAAAGAACATCATTTTTAATAGCATTGTCAAACGGTACTTTTCTTGTATTTGAAAATGCTAAAAACAAATTTTTGGTTATCGGATTGTATACATTACTAAATGAGTAGCCTATATTATTACCTCCATGACCGTAGAGTACGGTACCATTATCATTAGATTTCATTAATCCTAATCCGTAGTACTTACTACCTGAATTCATCATTAGCTGCACCGTTTCTTTTTTCAATAAAATTTCAGTTTCAAAAAGAGAAGTATAGAACTTTTCCATATCGGTTAAGGTAGAAGCGATACTACCCGCTGCATTAGCAATTGTTGCGAAATAGCGATAATCTAAATATTCAGTTACGTCTTTTTCTTTATGATAAGGAGTTGCTAAATTCGGAATGTTTTTATACACATAAGGATAGGTATGTTTTAACTGTAAAGGCTCAATAATTCGTTCTCTTAATACATCAAAATAGTTTCTATCTGTAAGCTTTTCAATAATTTTTCCTAACAAAAGATAATTCGTATTGCAATACTCAAACTTTCCAACCATATCAGGATCATTTTCACCTATCTTATCTAATAAATTGATATTGTATATAGAATCGTTTTTTGCATAAAATGCAACTTCAATATTTTTACCAATAACACTATTTAGTCCGCTTTGATGTGTTAACAAAGTTTCAATTGTTAAGGCACCATCTACATTTTTTATAGGGGTAAGAAAAGTACCAATGCTATCAGTTAATTTTAAATTTCCTTTTTCTATTTCCTGTAATAACAGAACCGCTGTAAATGTTTTGGTTGCACTACCAATATTAAAGACCTTGTTTTCATTCAAATTAAAATCGCCCATACTAAAAGTATGTATCTGCTTGTTTTTCTTTACGAGAACACCCACGCCTTTGTGTTGTTCTTTTAATAAAGAGTTGTATTTATTTTCAATAGTTTCTAATGCTTTTTCTTGACTAAAGCCAATAGTTTGCATGCATAAAATAATAATGACGGTGAATTGTTTTAAAGTTTTCATATTAAAATGTTTTAATGATTAATTATGCCACAAACATATACTGACTTCCTTTTTATAAAAAAAAAGAATGACCAACGTAACTCACAAAGTGATAAAGCAACAAAAACCTGTTTATCATGAAAACAAGACCGTTTAAACCAAAAGTGTGAACACATATCATTAAAACTTGGCTGTTTACAGTTCAAAACTGTATTTTTGGATAGATTTAAGAGCATACATATGATAAAGTTTGATAAACTAATAGATCATAAAATAGCACAGAACCTGTTTATTT
>JAMONB010000243.1 GCA_027066745.1 Flavobacteriaceae bacterium | reverse complement strand
ATAATCGCTATTGGAGCACCATACAATGATGGAAATGCTGTTGGCTCAGGTCACGTGCGTATATTTAAGAATACGAATGATGTTTGGACACAAATAGGAAATGATATTGATGGAGGGTTAAGTGATGATGTGATAAACGGTGTACAATTAGGAGATTTTTCAGGTATTTCAGTGAGTTTAAGTGCAGATGGTTCAATAGTGGCTATTGGGGCTCCTTATAATAGTGATGGTAATCTTAACAAATCAGGCAAAGTACGTATCTATCAAAATAATAATGGATCATGGCTTTTAATAGGAAGTATGCAAGGTAATGGTGAGGAGCATTTTTTAGGTCAATCAGTTAGCCTAAGTGCAGACGGATTAACAGTTGCCATTGGAGCATACGGAGATAATAATGCATATGCAGGTATAGTAACTGTATTTAATTTCAATAATGGAGTTTGGACAAAAATAGGAACTGGTATTGAAGGAGAGGGAGTTGATGGTTATTTTGGTGCATCACTCAGTTTAAGTGCAGATGGCTCTATTTTTGCAGCTGGAGGGCTTAGGGAAGGGGCACGTATTTATCAAAATAACAATGGTATCTGGACTCAAATAGGTCAAAATCTTACTGTTACTAATAGGGAGGGTGCAGGAGTTAGGCTTAATGCGGATGGTTCACGTGTTGCAGTTAGTTTTTCTAGTGTTGTTATACAATATGTTTATCAAAAAAGCACTAATCAATGGGCCAGAGTAGGTAATTTTATTCCCACAGGAGGGAGTTTAGATTCAAATGCAGATGGGTCTATGATTGTTATAGGGTCATCTGCAGCATCAACAAATGGAGTATGGAGTGGAACCGCAAAAGTCTATCAAAATACAACAGCTCTTGGCACTCAAGAATTGTCAAAAGAAAGAATTGCTATTTATCCCAATCCAACAAAGGGAGTGCTTAATTTAAAATTGACAAACAACAATACAGTACAAGTTTTTATCTATGATGTTACAGGAAAGATAATTTACAAAAATAAATTCCTTACAGAAAAAAATCAACTACAAATTAATATGTCAAATTTCAACAACGGACTGTATTTTGTTAAAATACAGGAAGGTAATAGAATACTATCCACTAAAATTATGAAAATCTAGGATGTAAGTTTTTTTAATGGTTGATTTATAAGTTTTTTATTTTCAATGTTAACATTCTTCAATAAACAAATACTAAAGAATGTAAGTATAGATACCAATTTTAAAGAAACTAAAATTAACCAATATGAGAGCTAAACTAAAACTACTAAGTATTGCCTTATTTATATTTACCTCTTGTAAACCTCAAGAAAAAGAGCAAGTTGTTGCTCAAATAGAGAAGACGGAAGAGTTAATAACAAGAGTAGAAGCTAGTATTGAATCATCATCAGAACAAAACACAGTAAACTTACCAAAAGTTGAAAATAAAATAGAAGGAGAGTTAGACTATGCTAAAAACGAATTACAACTTTCATTTGTTCAATATAATAGGGAAGAAACGCTCATTGGTAAAATAGCTAAAGATGGCTCTATTCAATTTAATCTACCTGATATCAATCTAAAATCCATTTATAAAGAAATAAATATGGGTTCAGCGTCATTAGAAAGTCTGTTTGAAATGTCTCAATGCAAGGGAGACACCTCATATGGAACAAAACATGAAGATATTTATTCGCAAAAATACAATATCGGAATTAAGTTGTACGGCATTACAGTAGCTACCTTGATTCCAGTTTCTGATGAAGAAGTTTTTAAGAACTTAATATCAGATGACCACCTTAAATATATAAGAGGGAGCAAGTACTCTTTTTACAATATAGACCAAGATGTGAATTTTAATTTAGAATGTAAGCAAAATGATTTTGAAGGTATTTATGATATCGAATTGAATAGAATTGCGAAAATTCCAATTAAAAAAGGATGGAATTTAATTAGAGAAACTATTGAGCAAACTCAACAATATACTAAAGGTGAGTTTACAAAAGTAATACCAAAAGAAATCACCTATACCAAAGTAGATTTTGCAGATGCAGGTATCAAATGGTATATAAACAAAAAGGCAAGTGAAGATGAAATCCTGTTGATAAAAAAACTGTTTCATACAATACCAATTACAAAAGAAGTATTTACAAGCTGGGCACCTAAAAAGTTAGTAGACCTTCCATTAACAGCTATAGAATATGGTAAGCCACCAAAAAATGAAACAAACAAAAACAACATACATTTAGTTTTTTCTAATGAGCATCAAAAAAGAGATATAGAACTCTACGTAATAGATTGTGCTAAAAATGCAGAAGACTTATTAATGACCAATAACGTCTATGCTATGGAAGCAGAATATGGAGAAAATAAAGATAAACGACCCAAACCCTATGTAGCACAATATAATGAAGAAGAAAGCACTACAAAATTGCTATACAAAGTTAATAATAGAATAGTAGTTAATGCTACAGGGTTTAATATAAAGCCAGAAGAATTATGGAAATATATTCAGCAATTAAAAGTTGAACAACTAATTAAATAATTTACACATGAAAAAACTAATCACTATCACAATGCTATTCCTAATGGTAATGGCCTGTAAAAAAGAAAACAACCCTATCAATAAATTTAAAGAAGCTGTTGATAATGCAAAAGAAGTTAAGCAAGGTTTTGAAGGAATTCAAGGAGTACTTAAAGGTTCTGAAGATGTAAAAGAAAATATCGAAAGATTATCAAAATTAAAACCAGTAACAAGCTCACAAATTAAAAATTGGTTACCCAAAACAATAGGAAATTTTAAAAGGACAGCATTTAAAATTGAAAAACAAATAGGTGTAAGTATGGTTAAATTAACTTTTGAAAATAATGATAAGGAAGAAATTAATATAACAATAATTGATGGAGCAGACGTGGGGTCTGCTGCCGTATCTATGTATTTAATGGCTCAAAATGCCAACATAGAAAGTGAAGATGATAAAGGCTATATGCGTGTAGAAAAGTTTGGTAATTATAAAGTTATGGTAACTTATAAAAACTCAGATCATGATGAATCTTCAGAAATAAAAACAGTAATAACAAACAGGTTTTTAGTAGACGCGAAAACTTCTGGTATGAAACCTGAAAAACTTTGGGAGCATGTAAAACAACTACAAATTGAAAAATTAGAAAACTAAAAAAAACATTATTATTATGGAAAGAAATACACTACAAAGACAAGACACTACAGATCGTGGTAAAACAATTGCAATTATTGCTTACTTAACTTTTATAGGTTTAATTATTGCATTTGTAATGAATAATGAAAAAAAAGAACAGTTTGCAAGCTTTCATATTAAGCAATCTTTAGGATTGGCTCTTACAGGGTTTTCATTATCTTTTATAATGGTTATCCCTATTTTAGGATGGGTAGTAGGATTCTTGGGATTTTTCCTGTTATTGTTCTTATGGGTTGTTGGAATTATTAATGTGGTAAACGGAAAAGAAAAACCAGTACCTATTTTAGGTGAAAAATTTAAAGAATGGTTTAAGAATATTTAATCGAAAAGAATTCCTGAGGTAGAGCCTTGGTGATAGTTATTTTCAAGAATTTTTTTATTAAGAAAACTAAATTTATTCTTTTTTTAAGACTGGTAAAACGTAAAATTTATATCTTCGCTGTCTAAATAAATTTAAAACTTAAACAGATGAACACAATAAAAAAAATTGCTTTAATAGTTACTTTAATAGCTAGTATTTCTACAATAAATGCTCAATTGTCAGTAGGTGTTGGTGCAGCTTATAATGAAGGTATTGATGCTCCTGGCTTGTTGGTCAAAGGAGAATTTGAAATTATGGAAGGCATCGTTATTTCACCAAGTGTCTCTTTTTTTAGCGGGAGTACTATTTCTGGGTATAAAAACAACTTATTTGCATTAGATGTAAATGGGCAATATATTATTGAAATAATGACTGATGAATTAAAAGTATACCCTTTGGCAGGATTAAATTACTCTAGCTATAAACATGGTTTTCGTCAAAGCAATGATTTTGTATTAACTGGTAATACCGGTAATGCTTTAGGGTTAAATGTTGGTGGTGGCGGTAGATGGTATTTTTCTGATCAAATGAGTGTTTTTGCAGAATTAAAATATACCGTAAGTAATCTGAGCCAAGTAGTTTTAGGAGCAGGTATTTTATTTGAACTGTAGTACCGTTGATATTGTTCTATTTATACTAAAAGTTGTAAATAAATAGAGCTAGAATTAAAAAATATTTTTAGTATAAAAAAGACAATTTATAAAACAAAAAAAGAGCCAATTTTTATTGGCTCTTTTTTTGTTTTTAAGCAGAATATAAAAAAGTCAATAAATATCAGGAGTGTAAAGGCTTGTGTTATTTTAAATAACTGACAATAAGTATTTTGAACATTAAGTTGGTGTTAAGAAAAATTTCGTTTTTTTTCATTTTGTTAAAAACTTGCCTTGTTTTGTGAATAAGTATGATTTTCATTTTTCATTAAAAAAAACAATCTTTGTAATATCAATTCCACCTCAAATTTTTGAGTAAGAATTACCCAATTTTATAGTACAAATATCAAAAGCAAAAAGGTAGCAGTTTGAAGCTCTATTTAAGGGCTGAAAATTTGATTTTTTCAAGAAAATTCAACAGTAACTTTCTTGAAAAACGACAATTTTAAAGCTTTATTGATAGCTTAAATTACCCACTGATGGATAATCGTTAACAACATTAAATAGTAACACATGAAAATAACAGAGATCATAAAAAGAGATTACGAGACTGACCTTTTTGATTTAGATAAAATCATTAATGCTATTGAAAAAGCAATGAAATCTGTGAATCATGGTACCAAAGAAGATGCTGTAGGGATTTCTAAAATTGTTATAGGTACTTTATTAGAAAGAAAATTAAAAGACGCAAACTATATACCAACAGTAGAAGAAGTACAAGATATTGTTGAGTATAAATTGATGGATAGTAAGTTTCATGATGTAGCGAAAGCATATATTCTTTATAGAGATGAGCAAACTAGAAATAGAAAAACAAATATTTTTGAAAAACGAATTAATTTAAAACCTTACGAATATCCTAAGCTGAATGAATATGTAGACGCTATTCGCCATTCATATTGGATTCATACTGAATTTAATTTCACTAGTGATATTCAAGACTTTAAAACTCAATTAAATGAAGTAGAGCGAAATGCAATAAAAAATACAATGCTCGCTATTTCTCAAATAGAAGTAGCCGTAAAAACATTTTGGGGAAGCATTTATGACCGAATGCCCAAACCAGAAATAGGTTCAGTAGGAGCTACTTTTGCTGAAAGTGAAGTACGACATCATGACGCCTATTCACATTTGCTAGAAATACTCGGACTTAATGCAGAATTCAAGAATTTAAAAAAGAAACCTGTAATTATGAGACGGGTTCAGTATCTAGAAACTGCGGTAAAAAATGCTAAAAGTGAAGATATTAAAGAATACTCAGAATCTATATTATTATTCTCGCTTTTTATAGAACATGTTTCTCTTTTTTCACAGTTTTTAATCATTATGGCATTTAATAAGCATAAAAACATGCTCAAAGGAATTTCTAATGTAGTTGAAGCAACCTCTAAAGAAGAACAGATTCATGGTGATTTTGGTATTGATATTATCAAAATTATTAAAGATGAAAACCCAACGTGGTTTAATGAAGAGTATAATGTTATGATTCAAGAACTCTGTAAAGAATCTTTTGAATCTGAAAGTAAAATTGTGGATTGGATTTTTGAAAAAGGAGAATTAGATTTTTTACCAAAAAATGTAATTAATGAATTTATTAAAAATAGATTTAACAATTCATTAGAAAGTATTGGCATAAATAAAATATTTGATATTGACCAATCTTTATTAATCCAAACAGAATGGTTTGATGATGAAATTATCGGTACAAAACACGGTGATTTCTTTGTGAAACGTTCAATAAATTATAGTAAAAGAACCAAAAGTATAACCAGTGATGACCTTTTTTAAAAAATGAATAACCAAACTACAACTCAAAACTTAACTGACGCAGAAAGATTAATTTTAGCAAGAGAAGCTGCTAGAAAAGAGATGAAAAAGCAAGAACAACCAACAATAAAATGGCTGACTGAAAACAGTCGAAAATTTCTTGAATCTGGTTACCTTACTGGCAATACAACACCAGAAGAACGAATTAGAGAAATAGCAGCACATGCAGAAAGTATTTTAAAAATAAAAGGCTTTGCCGATAAGTTTTATGGTTATATGGCAGAAGGCTATTATTCATTAGCATCACCAGTTTGGTCAAATTTTGGTAAAAGGCGTGGTTTGCCTATTAGTTGTTTTGGTTCACATATAGCAGATGATATGGGAGATATTTTATACACCCAATCAGAAGTAGGGATGATGTCAAAATTAGGAGGAGGCACCTCAGGTTATTTTGGTAAACTTCGTCATAGAGGAGCCGATGTGAAGAATAACGGGACTTCTTCAGGTGCTGTTCACATCATGCAACTTTTTGAAAAAATGGTTGATGTGGTAAGTCAGGGTTCTGTAAGACGAGGTCGTTTTGCCCCGTATTTACCTATAGACCATCCAGACATTAAAGAATTTTTAGAATTGGGGACTGAAGGAAATCCGATTCAAGAATTAACGCATGGCGTTACTGTTGGCAATCAATGGATGCAAGAAATGATTGATGGCGATAATGAAAAAAGAGCTATTTGGGCAAAAGTATTACAACGTAGAGGAGAAATAGGTTATCCATATATTTTATTTAAAGACAATGCAAACAACGGTACAGTTGATGTATATAAGGATAAAAATAAAGAAATTTATGCAAGTAATTTATGTACAGAAATCATGTTACCTTCTGATGAAAGATGGTCGTTTGTATGTTGCCTGTCTTCTATAAATTTATTACATTATGACCAATGGAAAGATACAGATGCTGTAGAGACACTGACCTTCTTTTTAGATGCCGTTATGGATGAATTTATTACTAAATTAGAAGTGTATAAAGATTCTTATAATCGTGATGATAGACTTACTTTTACATTTATGGAAAAAGCTTACAATTTCGCAAAAGAAAATAGAGCTTTAGGTTTAGGTGCTTTAGGGTGGCATTCATTATTGCAATCAAAAATGCTTTCTTTTGACAGTCAAGAAGCATATAATTTAAACAATGAAATTTTTAAAACAATCAAAGAAAGGTCCTATAAAGCCTCAGAAGAATTAGCAGAATTATTAGGCGAACCAGAAGTTTTAAAAGGATATGGTAGACGTAATACAACGTTAAATGCTATAGCTCCAACGACATCTTCGGCATTTATTTTAGGACAAGTATCACAAGGTATTGAACCAATTTGGTCAAACAGTTATGTAAAAGATATTGCCAAGATCAAAACAACAATTAAAAATCCATTTTTAGTAACTCTTTTAGAAGAAAAAGGACAAAATACGAATGAAGTATGGAGAAGTATTCGTGATTATGATGGTTCAGTACAGCATTTAGACTTTCTTACAGAGCATGAAAAAGAGGTGTTCAAAACCTATCCTGAAATAGATCAAATGAGTATCGTTTATCAAGCAGCAACACGGCAAAATCATATTGACCAAGGACAATCAGTTAATGTGATGGTGCACCCAGATATGCCAATTAAAGAGGTGAATAAAATTTATACAACAGCATGGCAATTAGGAATGAAATCAATGTACTACCAGCATAGTATGAATGCAGCACAGAAATTTAAGCAAAAGAAAGAGTGCTTGAGCTGTGAAGGGTAAGCCTTACTAAACTCTAAAAATAAGTTCCAAATTCTAAACTGTTTTTCAATTTGGGATTTGGGATTTTTTTAATTATGGATTTATCATTATCAAAAGAAGCTATACAGATTCTTCTTAATGCAGAGGCAAAAGCTTTAGCAACAGTTTATAACAATGCTATTAATGTTGTACCTGTTTCATCGGTAAAAATAGTTGACAATAAAATTTGGTTGATTGATTATTTTTTTGATAAAACGTTGTCTAATATTCAACAAAACAATAAAGTAGCACTTACCTTTTGGGTTGGACTCAGAGGCTATCAAATAAAAGCAAACACAACATATATGGTAGAAGGGATAGCATTTGATACTGCTACAAAATGGATTGCTAAGATTCACCCAAACCGTATCGTAAAAGGGTTATTAATTTTAGAAATACAAGAAATTTATGATATTTCTATACACAATAAACAGATTTAATAATCGTTGTCACATTCTACTATTAAACAATAAACATATAGCTTTTAAATATAAAAAATATGCGTAAAATAGTCTTTATAGGTCTATTATTAGTTATAAAAACAAATTTATATAGTCAGAATAATTTAAATCATAGTCAGATTTTTTCTGTCAATAAAAAATCAATGAATGGGCAATCAATTTACTCTCAAGAAATAAATGATGCTTTCAATACACATTATGCATATTTTACAAAGCAGATACGTAAGAGGATGACAAAAGATCCTGATGGATGTGGGAGTAATACGGCTGCTGCAAATGAAGGAGGCTGTAGTGACACCTATGTGCTTTATGATGTTCAGACCTATATGCAAAATGCCATAATCTATGCAGATGAACAAGCAGATACAGAGATGATTGAAAAGTTATTAACGTTGGTTTTAATTCCATTTGAAGAGAGATATATTTCTAAAGATGGTCTATGGTTAAATAATAAAGATGAAGTACCTGAGACTTGGTATAGTAAACTTTGGGGCGTAGAAGTAGAGCTTCCCCTTACGCAGTATTTTTCATTGCTAACAAGGGTACTATCTACTGCGCAGAGACATAATGTACCAACGAGTATTACTCAAAGAGAGATTAAAATTATGATTGACCATATAGATAAGTGGATAAATACAATCCCACTTCCTCCCAAATATACTAAATTATCTGATGTACATATGTTTAAAATACAATCAGCTTTACAGTTTGCAGACTATGCAAGTCAAAGTGGTATTGAAATAGAGCATTTAGCCAAATGGAAACGTATGGTGCAAGACTACATAAAACTTCAAATAGAGCCTAAGTGGGAAAAAGTAGACTGTAAAGATGAAAAAGGGAATGGGGTTGATAACTGTTTAGCATTATGGCGAATGGACACCCCTACAAATAGTAGTTATGCCTACTCTGGCTATGGTTCAGAATACACAAAAACAAGGTCAGATACTGACCCTCATGCCATGTTTGATGCTGATGGATGGGTTAAACATCCTCCAAAATATGCAAAGAGGGTTGGTTGGGATTTATCACATGGTAGAAGATTTAATTGGTTTTTTGAAACCGTGAATAGATTTGGATCACCATTTGAAGTAGCTATTTCTGAAGATAAATTACAAGGATGGGCTAATAATCTAGCCTATAGAGTTTCTGTTGGAACAGTAGAAGACCCCAAATTCACCATATTTTCTGATGGAGTAGATGGTTGGTATCGTGTCAATTACAACAAAAGAGCAGGTTTTGGTTACACTAGTGGTGATATGGATATACACTTTGTCGCAAGTTCTTATGGTATGCTTGGCGTATATAATCCAAAAATATATACTTGGATGAAAGCTTGGGCAGAGCAACATGAGTCTAAAATGAATGGCTATGCGGGTGCGTATAAATTAGATTACTATACCTCAATGGCAATTAATATGGCTATGGATTTTAATAAAACAATAGAACCAGAAAGTTTTGTATCAAAAAACCCTTCAGATCAGTTTTTCGATTTTAGTTTTAACTCTTCTTATAAAGGCGAAATATCAATACGTATATTTTCTGTAGAAGGAAAACAAATTAAAGCATTAACTTTTCAGAAAACAAATCAATTATTCAATCACCAAATTGATCTATCAAATCAAGCTTCAGCTTTATATATTGTTCACTTCAGGGCAGGATCTTATGCGAAAGTACATAAAATTATTAAAAATTAGAACTTTCTTATTAATCTTCCAGGGCAAACTCATACTTTTATTTTTAAGACTTTTAATAAGTATTGATTATCCCATCCTGCTTTAAGTCTTTTCCCTTTGACACCTTGCTTTTCTGTTTTTTCATTTTTCAATAAATTTAAAGCTA
>JAMONB010000242.1 GCA_027066745.1 Flavobacteriaceae bacterium | reverse complement strand
AGCGTTGTTGTATATTTTGGTTTTACGTATGTCATGTTTTTAATAATGTAGAATGATAAAAGAAAAATTAATTACAGTATTTACGCCCACATACAATAGAGCCTATTGTTTACATCAATTATATGAAAGTTTGTTAAGGCAAACTTCAACTAATTTTGAGTGGTTGATAATTGATGATGGCTCTACAGATACTACAAAGGATTTGGTACAAGGTTGGATGGATGAAAATAAAATTAGCATACAATATGTGTTTCAAGAAAACCAAGGAATGCACGGAGCTCACAATACGGCTTATGAGAATATTAAAACAGAATTGAATGTGTGTATTGATTCTGATGATTGTATGCCCGATAATGCGATAGAATTAATTGAAAATAAGTGGAATAAGGTTTTAAATAATAAAAATATAGCAGGAGTTGTTGGTATTGATATTTTTAAAGATGGTACCATTGTAGGGAAATCTTTACCTCAGTCTATTACTTCAAGTACTCTTTACAATTTGTATTATAAATATAAAATTACAGGAGATAAAAAATTAGTACTTAGAACTGATGTGGTAAAAAAATATCCAAAATATCCAATTTTTAAGGGGGAGCGTTTTGTACCACTAGGTGTTTTGTATTTAATGATTGATCAGGATTATCAATTGGCTTGTTTAAATAAGCCAATTTGTGTGGTGGAGTATTTAGCTGATGGTTCTTCGTTGAATATTTTTAAGCAATACAAGAATAATCCTAGAGGATTCCGTTATTCAAGAAAAATAGAATTAAAATATTATAAGTCAACTAGATTAAAGATGTTAAAAGTATTGCACTTAATATCTTCAACATTATTTATTGGAGATTTTAAATTTCTTAAAAATAATCCTAAAAAATTAGTAACAGTTTTTAGTTTGCCTTTAGGTATTTTATTCCATTTGTATATTGTATTTAAATCTAAAAGATGAAAGTATTACAAATTATAAATAGCTTAAATACAGGAGGTGCAGAAAAATTGCTGTTAGAAACCATTCCCCTTTACAATAAAAGAGGAATAAAGGTTGATTTATTAGTGCTAGATGGAAAAAACTACCCATTTTTAAAAGAGCTTAAAAAAAAACAGTGTTGTACTATTTATAGTTTGGATAAATCTACAGTGTATAACCCGTTACTTCTTTTTAAAATATTCCCTTATTTTAGGAGATATGATGTAATCCATGTGCATTTATTCCCTTCGTTATATTGGGTGGCACTTGCTAAATTAATTTCTTTTGCAAAAATAAAACTAATATATACAGAGCATTGTACAGAAAATAGGAGGATTAATAATTTAATCCTTAAGACTATAGATAAAAAAGTATATTCCTTTTATGAAAGAATAGTTTGTTTGAATGAAGAAGTAAAGAGGATGGTAATTAATCAGAGTAAATTACCATTTGAGAAGCTTCAAATAATTGAAAATGGTGTAAATCTATCTATTATTAAAGAAGCCTTACCTCTTAAAAAAAATCAAGTTGTTTCTAGTTTAACAAATAGGGATACGGTTTTAATACAGGTAGCGGGTTTTAGAACACAGAAAGACCAAACGACCTTAATAAAGGCAATGGTATTTTTGCCACAAGATGTGAAATTGATACTAGTAGGTGATGGGTTGTTGAGAGAACAATGTGAAATTTTGACTAAAGATTTAAAACTAGAAACAAGAGTTTTTTTCTTAGGGATACGTACTGATGTACCTCAATTGTTGAAAACAGTCGATATTGTTGTGTTGTCAACAAAGTATGAAGGGTTATCGTTGTCTAGTATAGAAGGGATGGCATCAGGTAAACCATTTGTAGCTTCTGACGTACCGGGTTTAAGTGAAATAGTGAAAGATGCAGGTATTTTGTTTGAACAAGGAAATGAAAAAATGCTTGCAACAGTTATTAAGGAATTAATTAATGATAAAAAAAAGTATACAGAAGTAGCAACCAAATGCCAAGAAAGAGCTGAGCAATACGATATAAGTTACATGGTTGATAATCATATTAATTTATATAAAGAATTATATCAGAACAACTAATAATAATGTGTGGAATAAATGGAATAGTAAGCAAAAGGAGAATTTCTAACGAAAAACTAAAGTCAAGCATAGTT
>JAMONB010000241.1 GCA_027066745.1 Flavobacteriaceae bacterium | reverse complement strand
AATACATTGTTAATACACAATAAATTATTTGTTGGGTAAACCAATGTTGGTATTGTTGGAGCCTTGTTTACAGGTGGTGGTGGAGGTGGTGGTGTATCTCCTCCGCCTCCACCACAAGACCATAAAGATGTTCCTAATACGAGTGTGAATATAAACTTTTTCATTCCTATTGTTTTATAATTTTAAGGGTTACTGGTTTATTTAAATGTACTTTTGCAAAATATACTGCTACCGGCATATTTTCAATATTTAACTGAACCTTTCCATTAATTACTGAGTATGTTTTAGAGGAAATAAGCTGATTATTTGTTGTGAATAACTCAATTTTAATTTCTTTTAATGACATTGGTAAGGCTATCTCAAAAATTCCACTTGTTGGGTTTGGGTAAGCCGTAATTACTTCAAACAAATCAATTGTTTTTGAAAATATACCTTCACAAGCTACACCTGTTTTTACCTCTAATAAATCACCGTGTTTTACATCTATAGTAAATAATGGCGATACCGTTTGTAATTGTTCTTTTCCGTTTATTAAAACAATATAAGGAGGCGTTCCTTGAGTAATTTCTATTGCAGCTTTATTTGTTGTTACACTTGCTTTTCCTGAGATGGTAGTTCCTTCTAAAATTACAATATTGTAACAATATGGAGATGTTTGATTCGTAACAATTATGCATATTTCATAGTTACCAGGAGACAGGTTGTCAACTGTTAAATTTGTAGTAAAATCATAATCTGCACCATTAATTGTGGCTATATAATTGTATGATAATTGAGCAGAGATAATAATTCTCCCATTATTTTTATTTGGACACGTTTCACTAATGATTTCAATTGTAAAATTGTCAGAAGCTAATAAAATACATCCATTTGCATCTACTGTTTCTCCTGTTGGAGTGTTTGGACATTGATCTAGGTTATTCATAACACCATCGTTATCATCGTCTAATTGACTTTGAGAACACCCTGTTGCATTTACCTCTTCTCCTGTTGGTGTATCTGCACAAGTATCTACATCATTCATAATGCCATCTCCATCATCATCTATTTGACTTTGAGAACACCCATTTACATCAACAGTCTCTCCGCTTGGTGTATTTGGACAAGTATCTAAACTATTTACCACACCATCTCCATCATCATCTATTTGACTTTGAGAACAACCATTTACATTAACAGTCTCTCCGCTTGGTGTATCTGGACAAGTATCTAAACTATTCACAACACCATCGTTATCATCGTCTAATTGACTTTGAGAACAACCATTTGTATCTACTGCTTCTCCTGTTGGTGTATCTGCACAAGTATCGACATCATTCATAATGCCATCTCCATCATCATCTATTTGACTTTGAGAACACCCATTTACATCAACAGTCTCTCCGCTTGGTGTATTTGGACATTGGTCCAAACTATTTACAACACCATCGTTATCATCGTCTAATTGACTTTGAGAACAACCATTTGTATCTACTGCTTCTCCATCTGGAGTAGCAGGGCAAAGATCGTTAGTGTCATATACACCGTCTCCATCTGTATCATTATTACCACAATTTTCACTATAACTTGTTTGAGAATCTATAGCTGTCCAATTTAAAGTACTCCAATCTACATTATCAACAGTAATACAAGTAAGATTAGGGTTTAAATTTGCATAAAAAGTTATAATACTTGTATTATTTCCATTTTTAATATTTAAACTATTTAATGGATTGTTAGTGTGACAAGAAAAAACAGTTAAAAGGCTATTATTAGTTATATCTAAACTAGTTATTTGATTTACAGAACAATCTAATTGTTCCAACAAAATATTATTTGTAACATTTAAATTAGTTATTTGATTATAAGCACAAAATAACTTTGTTAAAGCAATGTTATTTGAAACATCTAAACTTGTTAAACTATTTGTATTGCATTGTAAATCAACTAATTTGGTATTCTGTGAAATATTTAAATAAGTTAAATTATTATTACCACACAGTAAAGTTGTAAGATTGTTAAATCCTTCAATCCCGGTTAAATCATTTATATTTTTTCCATAAAGATTTAAGTTTGTTACTACAGTTGCATCACTTGATAAAATTTGTTGATTAATGATACCATCACTATCAAAACCTAAATCAATTAATGCTTGTTCAAAATTTACATCTGGAATATTAATAATTGAACAGCCACTAGTATTTACAATATCATTTGTAGGTGTATTTGGACAATCATCATTTAAATTTGAAATTCCATCATTATCATCATCAGCTGTTAACTGACTATCAGAACATCCATTCTCATCAACAGTTTCACCTGCTGCTGTGTTTGGACAAAGGTCTAGGTTATTCATAACACCATCGTTATCATCGTCTAATTGACTTTGAGAACAACCGTTTGCATCAACCGTTTCACCAACTGGCGTAGCAGGACAAAGGTCGTTAGTGTCATATACACCGTCACCGTCGGTATCAGTTTGAGCTGCAGAGCAACCATTCGCATCTACCGTTTCGCCTGTCGCTGTGTTTGGACAAAGGTCTAGGTTATTCATAACACCATCGTTATCATCATCTAATTGACTTTGAGAACATCCATTTGTGTCTACTACTTCACCAAGTGGAGTAGCAGGACAAAGGTCGTTAGTGTCATATACACCGTCTCCGTCGGTATCACTTACGGTTACATTTTGTAAATAAATCTTTTTATTTACCTCGGTAGTAATACCTGACTCAGCATTAACCCAATAAGAATCAGAAGTAGAATCATACATAGGAATGTTTACAAAGTAATCTCCGTTTGCATCTTTTTGTATATATAGCTTATTCCATTCTGCTAGTGTATTAGATGGATCTTTCCATATAGACCATCCTGCTGGAGCTGTAAAAGTAGCAATAGTTACTGGTACTTGAGATCCAACCAAAGCCTCTAAATCAGTATTTTGAGTAACAATTACTGCTGAGAACTGATCGGCGTCAATAATAGTTCCATTTACTATTTTTTTATTAAGATACAAGTCTTTTCCACTAGAACCTAGTTGAATAGTTATCTGTTCTGTAGGAACAGACATGCTTCTATAATAAGAAACAGTCATTGGACTTGAATTTGTGGCTGCTGGTAAATCATTTCCAGCTAATTGAACCAAAGGTCCGATTGTTGTACCTATGTGAGGAACAGCATAATAAAACCCAAGTTTCCTGTAGCCACTTGAGCTCAAGTCAAAAATTTGAAAATTTTTGACTTGTGGTTCTATGCCAAAAAAGTATTCTAATTTTACTCCAGATTTTTTGTATTTAAAATTCAAATCTGCATCGTAAAAATAGAATGCCCATTCTTGCTTCCCATCATCAGAATTAATAAAAAAATTTGGTAGACCAACTGAGAACATATAATCATTTCCACTTACGGTAACATTATTTAAATCATCGTAGGAAATTTTCCCCACTGTTTTTAATAATGCCCAATTAGCATCACGTAATTCAGCAGATTTTTTCTTGGATATAATGTAATTACCATTCATACCAAGTTTCATCCTTGCGTCTTCTCCAAGGTATAATGAATGTGTCGTTGTTCCATCAAGAGTAATTCTCTCAAAGCGTCCACTATTGAAATTTAACAAAAATCCATTTCCCGCAAGAGAAGTCCCATTATTGATAGATCCATAATCATAACTAGCATGATTAAAATGTCTTACAAGACTAGGATTCATAGCGGCATCAAGTTTAATAAGAGACGTTTCTGGATTCCCAGAACCAGAGTAAGTATCAATGCTATTTGTCCAGTTTGCCCCTTGGGCTACACGATAGATAGAACTTACATATGATACCGTTACATAGATATCTCCGTTATAGGAAGTTATTGATTGCATGCTTTCTCCTTCAAAAGATAATCTCTTTTCAAAGTCAGATACTCCTGTTGATAAATCATACATAAGCACTGCATTTTCATTACCCCCAACATAAGCATGAATGTAAAGTTTATTATTCGTAATCGTAAAAATGTTATTCTTTTTAGATATAAAACCTGAAGGGTATGAATCTTTTGATTGAACAGTCATCAATGTATCCACCGTACTGTTACTGTTGTATCTATAAATAGTTGCTCCTGTTGGTGTATTTACACCAACATACCATGCCCCTGCATAATACAGAGCAGCATCAGTTTTCCCTGCCCATGTCTGTACAGACTGAACATGTGGTGGGGTTGTTGATTGCTGTGCATATAGATTTCCGAGAAAGATAGTTAGCGTAAGTAGAGAAAGTAATATTTTTTTCATAATTAGAAAGTTAATTTATGGAATACTAATCCAGACAATTTTACATTAAGCTTACAATGTGAAGTTCACAATGTTTACCAAATACAACTAAAAATGTAGAGAAGAATAGAGAGGAAAAGTTTTTCATAATTTTTTATTATAAATTTAATCTTTTAAATTTTATTTGTACTAATATTTTAAGAAAAATTAAATTCATGTTACCCCTATATATGATTTAACCTGTTGTGCATTTTTATTCTTTAAACTTACTGTTACGTCACTTTGCTATAAGTAAAATAATACAAATTACTGAATTAGTGTGCTTTATAGTTGTTTAGTTATTCCTGTGAACCTGCCTGTCGGCAGACAGGGACAGAAACCCATAAACAGGATGCATTCAGATTCCAGTCTTCGTAGGAATGGCACCTGTTTTTAACTGAAAATCCTATTCGAGTGAATTTAACGAATGTTAATGAGTGAAATTTGTGTAGAGAATTAATTTTAGATTTTCAAAATAGTTCTCGATACAATTTTCTATCGAAAATTACTCGAACTGACATTTTTTTATTAATTGTGCTAGCTATTAAATAACTTATTTTTCACCTTTTTAATATCTGTAGTTATTCTTCTTTCCATAACTACATAATACCCATTTGCTGTTGTGAAAATAAATAAAGTCAGTAACAATAATATTAATCTGAAAATTGTTAAAAAAATATTACCGCTATCTGCCGGTATTATCTGAACAACTCTCCAACCTTCGGCATCTTCTTTTTTAATTCTTCTATTTAGTGTTCGTTGTGGGGAGTCTGCCAATAAACCAATTACCCCTCCATTTAATGTTACATTTATAACTTTATTGTTTTGCCAATCTTCAGCAGGAGAATAATCCTCTGATTTACTTGATTTCACAGCAACAATTATCGCTATTATTAAGACGAATGCTAATATCGTCGGAATATTAGCGCCAAAACTTCCTAAGAAAATATTTAATGTTATCATTTTTATTAATTAGATTAATCCTACTCCAAAATTCAGTTGGTATTTCGGTTTATTCCCAACATTGTAAATAATTTCCTTAAAACTTACTGCTTCGTTAACACTATATTAATAGTTTCAAAAACGATAGTATTGGCATCACCTTTTCTAAATTTTAGAATAGGATTGGTAACCCCGCCAGTTTTTATTCTTATCTCGTAACTATTACTGGTTATTATTTCTTCTATAGTTGTTAAACCACTATCAATAGCCATTTGAAGACCTTCTTTATAGTTTAAAATTTCAACACCATCGGCATTTAAATCAATTATATTATCACTTGTAAATTTATAACCTCCTACTTGTGCCCATTCTGGTTCTGTTTTATCTAACCAAGTACCAATAATCCAACTTGGTGGGTTAAAAGAAGATGCTGACAGTTCATAGTTATCATCATCATTATTAGAGCAAGAGATGCTTAGTAAGAATATCCCTAAAATAAATAGTGTTTTCGTAATTTTTTTCATGGTTATTTTATTGTTTTATTAACTTATTTATAATCTTTTTCATAGCATTTTTTTTGTTGTAACTAATTTATTGAACAGAAAAATCAAAAACAGTATTGTTGTTACCACCTACAGGAACAAACCCACTATAAATAAAGGCGTATTCTCCAGCTCTTAAAATGTTTATAGGCGTAACTTTAAAACCACCATCCTGCATTTTTTCAATTTTAAATGGAATAGAACTTTCACCACCAACACCCGCTTGTGCATTTCCTAAACCATCTACTTTACCAGTTACTAACTCTCTTTGATTTTTTTTCTTTTTAACTTTTAATTCTATTAATATAAATTCATTAGGAGAGCTAGCTGTATTAAACCACCAGTTTTTAGTTAATACGTCATTTTCATTACTTGTAAAGTAAAATGTAAATTCTTGTTTATACACCTTATTATTTGAATAGGTGTTAGGTACGTACGATTTATTTTTTGCAGAAACTATACCCCCAGTAAGAGCTGCACCTAATGAACTAGATTTACTACCTGAAAACATACTTGGATAAATTGGAACCTGACGGTTATCTTTTAAATAAAAAATGCCAGCCTTTGCAATGGCTTTGGATTTATTTATCATTAAAGTTAAAATTTCAGAAGGCACATTTAATCCCTTCAAACGTTTTAATTCACTTAAAGAAGTATCAAATTCAACAATTGAGGAATTAATTTTAGATGTAACTACATCTAAACCAAAACCCAATTCTATTAAATCTATAACAGATTGGTTTGTTAATTTTTCTTGTGAGTAACTTGTACTAAAAACTAAAAAGGTTAGGATTATTAGTAATAGTTTTTTCATAATTATTTAATTTTGAGTACCCATAGACCCGATAGGGTGTTTCTATAAATTGTGAGTCTTACTTTTTGCTGAAAAATAAAAACTACCAGTATTCAACAAACGCTGAACAATAGTAGTTAAGAATTATTTTCTATGAAATATTTAGTGATTTATCTACCAAAAGGGATGAAATAGTATTTTATCTTAGTGAAAATCTACTTTTGTAGATAGATAGGTGTTTTTCTTTTTACTGATTGTTTATAATTAGTAAAAATAAAGAATAATATCATGCTGTTCCGATAGTTAATGGAATTGTTTCAGCATCTCATAATTATTTAATAAATAGCGTTTTATAGAGTAAGACCCTGAAACAAGTTTAGGGCGACGAGCGTTATGTTAGATTACGAATATTCAATCTTTTTCAACTAAAAATTTACTTTTGTAAATAAAAAGATGTTATCCTTTTTTGTACTTCTTTTTTATAGGTTTTTTCTACTTTAAACTTTGTATTATTTATAGACACGTAAGAACCATTTATTAAACCGTTAAAATTTCCTTTTTCTAAATTCACAATAAAATTGGCACTCACACGTACAAAAGTTACGGGTAAAAATTGCATTAAATTACGTAGTGAAGAAGCATAAAAAACCTGTTTATTTTTAGTAACTATACACGAATAATTATCTTGTAAAACAATATTTTTACCATTTTTGGCAATAAAATCTTTGTTGGTTATGTAAATAATATCTTCAAAGTTTATTGGGAAACGAGTTATTTCGTTAGTACTATAATTGTTACGTATATTCTCTTTAAAATCAATTGTTCCCATTAATCCTTTTTGTGCTGTAAACTTTTCTTGTGTTTTGTTTAGTACTGTATAAATGGTGCGCACAATTTCTTTTGTGTTTAAACTAGGTTTTGTTTTAACAATATAATGTTCGTGATTGGTTTTTAAACCTTGCTGAAAAGTTGTCTCATTATCTAAATTTGTAATATAAATAAACGGGATTTTATAAGTAGTATTTAATACTTTCCCTAAATCTAATCCATCTTTATCGCCTTTTAAGTCTATATCTAGTAAAACAATGTCTGGAGTTTTAGTAGTAATTCGTTCAATAGCTTCAGTATAACTTTTAGTATATTCATCTACAACAAAGCGTTCTTTTTCTAAAGCTGTTCGCAAGCCATCATATAATATGGCTTCGTCTTCAACAATTAATACTCTTGGTTTCATACTTGTTTTATTTTGGGAATTGAATAGTTAATTTTACACCGTTTGCTCCATCAATTTTAAAGGTTCCATTAATTTGTTGGGTTAATAATTTCATAATCCGTAAACCAAATGTTTTTGAGTTAGAAATATCAAACCCTTTTGGAAACCCTTTGCCGTTATCGGCTAATTCTAACTTGTAATGGTTATCAGCTTCATTTATATTTATTGATATTTTACCTTTCTCAGTATTTGTAAATGCATATTTAAATGAATTGGTTAAAAACTCGTTTACAATTAATCCAATTGGGAATGAGATGTCGGCTTTTAAATTCACCGTAGTATCAATGTGTTGTTCTACCGTAATATTTTTATTTACATACGTATTTTCAATATTTTGTTTTAATTTTTCAATATACTTTTTAACGCCTAGTTTGGTTGCATCTTTATTGTTATAAAGTTGCTGGTGCACTTCATTAATGCTTGCAATTCTGTTTTGTAATTCTATTAATTTGGCATCAAAAGCTTCATTATTAAATTCTTCTTTTACCACATCAATAAAACGATTGATAATTGCTAAATTATTTTTTACTCTATGATGTAAATCTTTTTGTAGTGTTTCAATAACCTCTTTTTGTTTTTTGTTTTTTTGATAAAAATACCCACCAATAACTAAAATTAGTAATAAACTTATAAATCCAATGCCAAGTAACCATTTTTGTTTTGTTTCTTTTTCTAAAAGTAATGCCTGTTCTGCTTTTTCGGTTTTTAGTTGTAGGTTTTCTTTTTCTTTTTTTTCGGTTTGGTATTTGGTTTCAGAATTAATAACTTGATTATTGAATCTTGCCAAACTTAATGAATCTTTTAATTTTAATAGTGACCTATTGTATTTCAAGGCTTTTTTATAGTCACCTTTTTTATTATACAAAAGAAATAATTCAATGAGTAAACTTTCTTTCATATATGTTGGCCAACGAGTTTTGTTTATAGTATCTTTAGCTACTTTTTTTAAGATGTTCTCAGTTTTTGAAATTTTATTTAACCCTAAGTAAGCTTTAGCTTTTGATATATTACTTGAATTAATAGCTAAAGAATCATTAATTTTATTTGCTATTACATGTGCTTTTATAGCGTAATCTTTTGAAGTAGCATAGTCTTTGTTTTTCCAATGAGAAAAGGCTAATTGGTTTAACATATCAAAACTTCCTAATTGATGATTGCTTTTTATAAAATAGTTTAATGCTAATAATTGATGTTTTATGGCTTTTTGAATTTGGCCTTCATCAATATAAACCCTTCCTAAAATTCGATTGAAAATAGATTTGTAAAATTCAGCTTTTATTTTTTTTGAATCTTCAATAGCCGAAAGAGCATATTTTTCAGCTTTTTTATACTGCTTTCTATCGATGTACAGCCAACATAATCCACTGTAGCAATTTAGTTTTGTTTCAAAATCATCAAAATCATTCAAACAGTTTAAGGACTTGATATAATAATCAATAGCATTTTGCTCATCTTCTTTTTTCATAAAAAAATTAGCATAACTTACATATAGAGTACAACTTTCTTTTGTAACTATATTTTTATTAATAATAGATTCACCTTTTATGAACAGCTTCTGGGCATTGTTGAATTGCTTTAAATCACCGTAAACTGCCCCTGCCTGAGTAATACAATCTAATTGAGACTTGTAATCTCCAATACTGTCGCAAATTTTTTCAGCTTTTAGAATATACTTAATGGATGCTTCTAGTTCATTTGTCCATATGAAGAAGGTTGAATAGTTTTGATATCCCTTTATAAGTGATTTATAATTTTTGTGCTTTTTAGAAAGTGCAATTAACTGTTCAATATATTTTTTATCCTTTTCAGAATTAAAGTTTGTTGCTAGTTCATCGCATAAGTTAGATAAGATATTGATTTTTTGTATTTCATCTTTTACTAGATTTAGATGATCTATTAAACTATCAATTTTAGATTGTTGACCATAAGAATTAAAAAAAACTAGCAACACAATTAGTAGAAGAATCTTTTTCACTTTTTTTGCTAACAATTTAAGCAAAAAAATTAAATTTCAACAAAATAGTAAGTGTTGCATACTTAATTTATAATCATTAAAAATAAAATTATAATTATTACTTATCACGGTATATTATTAACAATCATTTGCTTATATTTTGATAAAGAGTACTTGCCTCTCCCGTTTATTGATTTTTTCCTCCATTCAAAACGTAGCATTAATACCCCAATTTTCAACATAAAATAAATAGTTTAATTTTTTTGTTAGTATTTAACTTTTTGTAAGACTTATTCATTATCAATAAAAATTTTACAGAATGAAAAAACGATTTATTAAATGGGG
>JAMONB010000240.1 GCA_027066745.1 Flavobacteriaceae bacterium | reverse complement strand
TTTCTCAATATAGAATTATCTTTTTCTTCTTCTTCAAGTAATTGATTTAGTTTACTTATGGTTTCATTGGCTTTATCAACCTCCTCATAAATATTTACCAAATTTTTATCCTTAATATATGGCATCTTTTTTATTTAATTTTCCCCTATCCTTGTACCGATTCTTGGTATCAAGAAATTATAATTAATTTACTTAAAATATTTATAAACAAACTTCTCATGATGTTTATAAATCTTGTGCATTAACTATTAATTCAACAATATCTAATACTTCTATAGCACCTTCTTTTTCTTTACTTTTAATACCGTCTGTCATCATTGTATTACAAAAAGGACATCCTGTTGCAATAATATCAGGTTTTACCTCAACTGCGTCTTCTGTACGTTCTACATTGATATCTTTATTTCCACTTTCAGACTCTTTAAACATTTGTGCTCCTCCAGCTCCACAGCATAAGCCATTGCTTTTACAGCGTTTCATTTCAATTAGCTCTACTTCAAGTTTTCTAATTAATTCTCTTGGAGCTTCATAAACTTCATTGGCGCGTCCTAAATAACAAGGGTCATGAAAGGTAATCCGTTTTCCCTTATATAAACCTCCCTCAATAGTAATTCTACCTTGGTCTAATAATGATTTTAAAAATTCAGTATGATGCATAACTTCATATTGTCCGCCTAATTCTGGATATTCATTTTTTAATGTATTAAAGCAATGCGGACAAGCAGTAACTATTTTTTTAATTTCATAAGCATTCATCACCTCGATATTTGTCATGGCTTGCATTTGAAATAAAAATTCATTCCCTGCTCGTTTTGCAGGGTCACCAGTACAGCTTTCCTCTGCACCTAAAACTGCAAAATCAACCTCTGCCTTGTTTAATATTTTAACAAATGCTTTGGTTATTTTTTTTGCTCTATCATCAAAACTACCCGCACAACCAACCCAAAATAACACTTCTGGTTGTTTGCCTTGAGCCATCATCTCTGCCATGGTAGGTACATTCATACTCAATAATTTTCTGTTATAAGTTTCATTGTCTTTCAGACATTCTCCAAAAGGAAAACTATAGAAACTTGTATAATAATATTAATACTCTTGTTTATATTTTATTTCACTAAAAACCACAAGCTTTTATTCATGCTGACCATCGTCAAATACCTCTATGGTAACTTCTTTTTCTATCAAATCAGTAAATTTACCTCTATATCTTGTTGCTTTGACTAAGTGATTATCTATCCAATGGTAATTCCCACCTCTTGGTTTTCCCATTAATAAACTATGATATTTAAATCCATGCTTTTTCAACCAAGTTTCAGTATATTCTCTATGCTTCTCTGTTCTTGAAGTAAAAAAACAGATGATATGTCCTTCATCAAACCATTTGTTCAGTGTTATTAAAGCATCAGAATAAACCTCAGCAGTTAACATTCTTTCTGGTTCTTCATTAGGTATATCATCACAGATAGTCCCATCAATATCTATCAGGTAATTCTTAACTCCTTCACCTAATTCAGGACTTAATAAATTGCCTTCTTTGTCTTTTAATTCGTGTAATTCTTTGTCAAATTTACTTTTCATCTTTCCAATTTAATCTATCTAATTGATTGTATTGCCATGGGGCACCGTTATTTTCTATATTTGTCATCATTGCATTGAGTTCTTGTGGAGCTGCAGATTTTTCCATCACTAAAAATCTACGCATATCTATAATAATGGATAAAGGGTCTATATTTATTGGGCACTCTTCTACACATGCATTACAACTAGTACATGCCCAAAGTTCTTCGTTTGTTATGCTTGTAAATAAATTATTTTCATCCGTTACAAATTCACCATTTTTATCAATGTTTTTACCTACTTCTTCAATTCTATCTCTAGTCTTCATCATAATTGCTCTAGGCGACAATTCTTTTCCTGTAATATTTGCAGGACAAACTGAGGTGCATCTACCACATTCTGTACAGGTGTATGCATTCATTAATTGTACCCAATTCAAATCAAAAATATCTTCTGCACCAAATTTTTCAGGCACATCAGTTTCTGCAGTATCAGATTCAACTGGAGCAGCATATGGGTCAACACTTGGGTCTAGCATCATTTTCACCTCATCAGTAACCGATTGTAAATTATTGAATTTTCCTTTAGCATTTAAATTTGCATAATAAGTGTTCGGAAAAGCCAATAAAATATGTAAATGTTTAGAATAGTATAAATAATTTAAAAACACTAAAATGCCTGCTATATGAATCCACCATGCTCCTCGCTCAATCAAATGCAAGGCATCAGCATCTAATCCATTAAACAATGGTGCAATAAATTGACTGATTATATTTCCTGAATTTATATGTTGAAAATGTGTATCTGTAGCATTCATCACTAAAAACAGTGTCATTAACACCATTTCAAAATATAGGATATACAAGGCATCATTTTTAGGAAAACCTATCATTTCTTTATTCCAAAACCTAGGAATACGTAGAATCATTCTTCTTATCCAAAAAACAACAACAGATATAAATACTAAAAAGGCTAAGATTTCAAAAGAGCCTATTAAAAAGCCATAAAAACTACCTAAAGATGAAAAGATTCTATGCGTACCGAATAAACCATCAATAATTATTTCTAGTACTTCTATATTTATAATGATAAAGCCTACATAAACAATTATATGTAAGAAACCTGCTATTGGACGTCTCACCATTTTTGACTGTCCCAAAGCAATATTAATCATGTTTTTTAAACGCAATGAAGAGTTGTCAAATCTATCAACAGCTCTACCTAGTTTAATATTTCTAATTATTTTTTTTACATTCTTCGTAAAAAAACCAATGCCAGCAATTAATAAAATGGCAAAAATTATGTTGGATAAATAGTGCACTTAATTTGTAATGTTTTTTTATAAACTTATTTTTTGTTAAAATTTAATACTAATACAACTCTAGGAAAATTAACATTCAAGTAATAATAACGTCATTAAAATCAAAAAAATACAACGAGAAATCAACACACATTACTGAATATCAGTAAAATAAAAGTAGTCATACTACAATTTGATTTAAAGTAAAAATAAGAAATTATATGTATAAAAAAGAGTTTCAATTAATTAGTTATTAACTATCTAATAACTTTTTTAAATATTAAAATAAAAAGAAATTTGTAAAATTTAAATACAAAAATATCCTGAAAGTTTTACTCAACTTTTACCTCAGGTTCTTTGTATTCTTTTGGTCTTTTACCGAAAAGAGAGAAATGTACAAAACGCTTAGGGTGTTCTTTTAAGTCTTTTAATAAAGCTTCCATTTCTTTAGCTGCACCTTCTAAATTATCATAAAACCCTTCGTCTTTTAATAATTTACCTATCGACCCTTTACCATCTTCAACATCAGCTAAAATACCATTAAATTTATTTAGTGTAGTCTCTAATTTTTTGACAGTTTGCTTCAAATTAGCACTATTCAATGAATCTGTTAAATTCACTAAATTACTAGTAATTGTTGTCGCATTTGTAAAAACAGAATCGAGTTTACCATCTTTTGATAACATGCCATTTAAAGACCGTGAAGCTGTTTTAAAAGTTGACAATATTGTATTTAAAGAAGTTAACGAGTTTTTTAAATTAGCCTGACCTTCATCATCCACAATCTCATTAAACCCATGTAACAAAGTATCTGCATTAGTCAAGAAACTTTCAATTTTATTTTGTAATGGACCTACCTGATCGTTTAATGCTCCTAAAATTCCCGTTTCGATATTCCCTTTGAGAGTATCTCCAGAAATGGCAACATCAGCACCATAGAGAGGGAGGATTTTAATTGATTTTCCACTTATAAAATCAGGACTATAAATTTCAGCAATACTTTTTTTAGAAAAAGAATAATCACTATCTAATGAAAAATTCACCACGAGTTTACCTTTCTTATTTGGATGGAAGTAAATTTGTTTTACAGAACCTACTTTTAGTCCATTAATAGTAACAGGTGCTGAAACGGTCAAGCCTTGAACATTACCATATTCAACATAAAAATTTCTACTACTATTAAAAAGGTCATTTCCTTTTAAAAAACTAAAACCCCAAATAAACATCCCAATAGTTAATAGAGCTATTATTCCTGTTTTAAGTTCTCTTGATAATTTCATCATAGTTTATTCTATAAAAACAATATTATTACTAATTTTTGTGAGTAGAAAGGTAAGGATAAAATTTTACTTATTTGCAAGTACTTCTCTAACAGAAACCTTTTTACCATATTTAAACGCAACAATAAAAGCTGAAGTATATCCTTTTGCTTTTGCTTGCTTTTTTAATTTTAAAATTTTATTATAATCAGAGGTTTTACCATAATAGTATTTATGATGAGCTCCCACTCTAACTCGTTCAATACCCTTTAAGCCTTTAAAGTTATAGGCTGCTGTTTTAACTCTTTTAGAACTAGAAGAGATTTGCACTTTAAAATCAACTCCTTTTATAATTCTAGTTTTTGGTTTAATTGATTCTGGTTTTGATGCTGACTCTGGCTTTTCATCAATAACAATATTTTCATCTAATTGCTTTTTATATGATTTTACGGCTTTATAAATTGATTTGGCCATTTCTTGCTGTCCTTTTTTAGAATTCAAATAAGCACCTTCATTTTTATTCGTCAAAAAGCCTGTTTCAACCAAAACACTTGGCATAAAAGTATTACGTAAGACTAAAAAACCAGCTTGTTTTACTTTTCTATCATTTCTACTCAAATCAGCAACAAAATTATCTTGAATCAATCTAGCCAACACCAAACTTTGATCCAAAAACTCTTCTTGCATTAAAGTCAAGCCAATAACCGACTCTGGTGAATTAGGATCAAAGCCACCGTAATTGGTTTTATAATTATCTTCTAATAGGATTACTTGATTCTCTTTTTTTGCAATTTCAAAATTTCGATCATTTTCATGCAACCCCAACACAAAGGTACCAGCACCATGTACCGAACTTTTACCAAAAGCATCACAGTGAATAGAAACAAATAAATCAGCTTTTGATTTCTGTGCTACTTCACCTCGCTCAAACAATTCTATAAAAGTATCATCATCTCTTGTATAAATAATCTCAATATCTTTAGTTGCTTTTAATAATTTACCAACCTCTAATGCTATTTTCAAGACGATATCTTTTTCAAAATAACCATTCCCTAAATTACCAGGGTCTGTACCTCCATGCCCCGCATCTATAACCACTTTGAACTTTTGTGCTGTAATTGTATTACTTTGAAAAATAAAAAATAAAGCAATAAATAAAAACACCAACTTTTTAGCTTCTCTTATTACTATAGCTGTCTTCATAAAAAATATTAATTATTAACTTTTTTTTGGCTTAAACCACTTAAAAAATATATGTAAGTTTGTAACTTCAAAAACCAAGCCATTTTAACGTTCACAAAAATAGTATTAAAAGCATTGCATACAAATTTTAAGCATATAGTTTTTGCTTTCCTTTTTTTAGGATTGGGATGTCAATTTGTTTTCAGTCAAATTACAGATAAAAAAACTAGCACCTTAAAACCTGCTAAAAACATTCCTATTACTATTAAAGGAATAATTTTGGACAACACTATCGAACTTACTGAAATTAAGCCTATTATTCTGCAAAATTCCTCAGAAAAAGACTCTATCAAACCCAAAGAATTTCTTGAAGATATTATTAAGAAAAAGGCTTCTGGTTATATAAGAAATGATTTTGTAAATAAAAAAGCTACCCTGTACAACAATGCCGAATTGTATTATCAAGATATTGAGCTTAAGGCAGGTGTTATCACAATTGATTACGAGCGTAATTTAGCGTATGCGAGAGGTATACTTGACAGTTTAAATAATTATACACAAAGACCAACATTTAAGCAAGCTGCTCAAGAAAGTGAGCAAGACTCTTTAATTTATAATTTTAAAAATGAAAAAGCTATTATCTACAATACAAGAACCGAACAAGAAGGGGTTATTGTTAGAGGCGAAATTACTAAACGCGAAAACGACTCTGTTTTTTATGTCAGCAAAGCTCATTTCACTACTTCAACCAAGAAAAAACCAGATTACGAAATTGTGACGGACAATATTAAGATGGTTCCTGGTAAAAAAATTGTTGGAGGGCTATCACAAATGTATTTAGCAAATGTTCCCACACCTGTTATATTACCCTTTTTCTATGTACCATTAACTAAAGAACGATCAGTATCTGGCTTTTTGATACCTAGTGTTGGGCAAAACAACAATCAAGGGTACTTCTTTCAAAACGGTGGCTATTATTTTGCCATTAGTGATTATGTAGATTTAGCAGTCTTAGGAGATGTGTATACCAATGGTAGTTGGGCTACTCGATTCGAATCTAATTATGCAAAACGCTATAAATTTAGTGGTAATTTTAGTCTGCGTTTTGAAAATTTAATTACTGGGCAACGTGGCTTTTCAAATTTTCAAAAAAGAAATAACTTTTATTTACGATGGTCACATAGTCAGTCACAACAATCTAGTCCTAACTCTCGGTTTTCATCATCTGTAAATTTAGGAAGTAGTCAATATTTCAGAGAGTCTTTAAATGAGTACAACATTTCACAAAGAGTAACCAACACCAATAGCTCATCAATATCATATTACAAAAAGTTTGTAGGTACACCCTTTAACATGAACCTATCATTAAATCATACACAAAACACAAATACTGAGCAGATTGACATGACACTGCCATCATTGCAATTAACAATGGATAGAGTTTACCCATTTGCTCCAAAGACAGGAGCTAAAAAAAATGTCTTTCATAATATTGGTTTGAGTTATAATTTAGATGCTCAAAATAAAGTCACAACAAGTGATAGTTTATTTTTCAAACCTGGTATGTTTGATAAAGCTCGTACAGGTGCAAAACACACCATTTCAGCAAGTACAAATTTAAAAGCCTTAAAATACATAACGCTGTCACCAAGTGCTAATTACAATGAGGTTTGGGTATTAAAAACCATTGACCAGAATTACAATGCAGATGAAAACCTTATTGAAAAAGATACCATTAATAAGTTTGATGCTTTTAGAGAATATTCTGCTGGAATTTCTGCTTCTACAACACTTTACGGGATGTTTACCTTTAAAAAAGGGCGATTACAGGCCATTCGCCATGTAATGAGACCTTCAATATCTTATAATTACAGACCAGATTTCAGTAAGTATTACGAAGAAGTACAACAAAGTGATGATGAGGAAGATGTTACGGAATTTAGTCGTTTTACTGGCGGCCTTTTTGGTGCTCCTTCAAGAGGATTATCTAACAGTATTGGCTTATCTTTAGCCAACACACTTGAAGCTAAAATCATGGCTAAAGACTCTACTGATGCTGAGCCTAAAAAGGTGAAATTACTAAACAATTTAAATTTTTCTACGAGCTATAACATTGCTGCAGATTCATTGAAATGGAGCCCTGTGAGAGTAACAGCAGGAACGTCTTTATTTGATAATAAATTAAGCTTAAATGCCAACGCCTCCTTAGACCCATATGCTTTAAGTGCAAGTGGCAAAAGAGTTGATACTTACAATATTAACAACGGCGGAAGCTTATTCAGATTAACACGAGCTAATGTATCAGCAAGTTATTCTTTATCTAGTGACATGTTCAATAAAGAAGATGCTAAAAAAAAGCAAAGCAAAGCATCAAACTCAGATGATAAAAGTTTATTTGGCACAGACATTACTACAAGAAATACAAAAGATGATCAAGAAGAAAGCAAAACAAAAGTTGCCAACTTATTCGGAGCTACATTACCTTGGAAATTAAGCTTACGTTATTCAGCAAGTTATTCAAATTCTAACAGACAAAATGAAATTTCGAATAACTCACTTCAGTTTTCAGGTAACATAGAATTAACACCTAAATGGAGTGTTGGGCTATCTTCAGGTTATGACTTTAAAAACAAAGGTATAACTTTTACCAACCTTAGCTTTGAAAGAGATTTAGATAGTTGGCGAATGAGTTTTAACTGGGTGCCTTTTGGTAATAGTACTACTTATTATTTCTTTATCGGTATTAAATCTTCTGTTTTTCAAGATATTAAATATGATAAACGAAAAGTACCTGATCAACAATTATTTTAACCCATCCCTAAGAGCTCCGCTCGGTAACTACAATTAAAGTTTTGTTAACCCTAAAGGAAGAGAGTTTGTTACTATTTTATAAAAATAATAAATACACATGAAAAAAATTATCACCACATCAAAAGCTCCAGCTCCAATTGGTCCTTATAATCAAGCTGTATTGACAAACAACATGCTTTTTACCTCTGGGCAAATTGCATTTAACCCTGAAACAGGAAAATTGGTTTTAGATAATATTAGTATAGAAACCAAACAAGTTATGGAAAATCTTAATGCTGTACTAACTGAGGCTGAAATGACTTTTGAAAACGTAGTAAAAACTTCAATTTTCATTGCAGACATGAATGATTTTGCGAAAATCAATGAAGTTTATGGCTCATACTTCAACGAAAACACTGCTCCAGCACGAGAAACAGTACAAGTTGCATGTTTGCCAAAAAATGTAAATGTAGAAATTTCTATGATTGCTGTTAAATCATAAATTAGTTGAAGTCTGAAGAAAGACACATGATATTGAGAATCAACATTTATTATGCTGCGTATGATACTCTAACAATCCTTCAATAGGTCTTTTCACAAAATTACCTACAGTAAACCCCATTTCGTCTGCCACTTCTCTTATTTCATCTTGAGAGAAAAAAGCAATCGACCCTGCAAAGTGAACAGGTGCTGTTTTTAATTCTTCTTTAAATTGAAAAATCATTGTTTTTGCAAAAAGTCGAATTCCATCTTTTATCAAATCGGTTATATATTTATCTTCTTTATGAAAAAACATAAATTCGGCAAAAGACGCTAAATAAGCATTCGGGTTGGGTTTTTTATAAATATTAAACTTGATAAAATCAGTTTCCATATTATAACGTTCAGCAAATGAAATTCTTAAATTTTCAGGCATTTGTTTGAAATAATAATCTCTAATCATTTGCTTACCATAGTAATTCCCACTGGCATCATCCATTAATATATAACCTAGAGATTTTATACGTTGATGTGTTGTTTCTCCATCAAAATAAGTACAATTAGATCCTGTACCTAAAATACAAACCACAGCTGGCTCGCCATCAGTAATTGTTGCATATACAGCTGCTAAAGTATCTTCTGCAACCTTAATTTTTGCATTAGGAAAATGTAATTTCAATACTTGCTTTAATGCCTTTTTAGGACCATTTGTTCCACAACCAGCTCCATAAAAAAAGATCTGCTCTACCTCATCCTTATGCAAATTTAAAAAGTCATTCTCATGAATTCTATCTAACAATTCATCAGGTGCTAAAATAGCTGGGTTTAATCCTTTTGTTCTTACTTTTTCAAACAATTGAATTCCGTTTTTATCTACTGCAATCCAATCACATTTTGTTGAGCCTCCATCTGTAATGAAAATCATATCTAAATCTCTTTAAGTTCGTAAAATTAAGGAACTGTTTCCATAAAAAAAATGATAAACAATATATAAATAAAAAATTTCTTGAAACCAACTATCCCCGAGGCAAGCCATAGGGGTATTTCGCTAGTTTCACACCCAGTCAAACTGGGCATAAGCTTTGACCTTAGGGTCAAAAATCGAAATTTGGTATTTTACCTCACCCGAAACTGCAGAAAGGCAGTTTCGACCTCTCCCAAGGAGAGGTGAATCGGAAACCTAGAGGAATTCTTTTTGATTAAAATTGTTGAAAACTACTTGATAACTCTAATAAACAATATTTAATTTATAGATGTTTCTTATATACATTTGCCATCAAGAGAATCACCTTTCTCCCCCTAAATAAAAAGTCCTGAAAACATCTTTTCAGGACTTTTTAATTTATCCCTACAAAGAGAGAATTCTGAATTAACTAATGTTTGCCCAAATTGCATTGTTTTTATTCAGTGCCATATATGCTTTTTTTATGTTTTCATGCTCTTCCATTTTTAAATTAGGATCTCTTTTTAATACTTGAATAGCCATATTTCTTGCTTGTTTTAAAATATGTGCATCTTTAATGATATCTGCTATCTTTAAATTCAAAACACCACTTTGTTGAGTTCCCATCAAATCTCCAGGACCTCTAAGTTTT
>JAMONB010000239.1 GCA_027066745.1 Flavobacteriaceae bacterium | reverse complement strand
GGTGGTATATAGTTCTGGTGTTGGTGGACCAAATTACGAATTGGAATGGGAGAAAGAAGTGCCAACAATTGAAACCAATGTAATTGGAGCTGTTAAGGTTTTCGGTTTGGCTTATAATTTATTTAAAAAACAAGGTCATGGTCATTTGGTAGGTATTTCATCGATTGCCGGAATTCGAGGAAATCGACATGTGCCTTGTTATTTTGCATCTAAAGCCTTTATGAATAGTTATTTAGAGTCTTTGTGGATGAAGGCCGATCGGACAAAAAAAGCGAAAATTTATGTCACTGATATTGTTCCTGGGTTTGTTGAAACTAAAATGGCTACAGGGAATACTTTTTGGAAAGCACCTTTAGATAAAGCTACCAAACAAGTTTTTATAGCAATAAAGAAAAAAAAGAAAAAAGCGTACATCACCAAACGATGGAAATTGGTTGCCATATTTTTAAGGTTGGCACCAGCTAGAATTGCAATGAAATATATATAGTATTATGTCAGTTCGAGTGTACATCTAAGCTAGGTATATGTATCGATAATAAGTCTTAATGTAAAATTTAAACATGAAAAATAAAATAAAAGCAGTACAAGAGTTTCACACAGCCTTTAATATTGGTTTTGCAGCTTCGCCCATAGCAGAATTATCAGCACAGAAATTAAAATTACGTTTTGATTTGATGCAAGAAGAAAATGAAGAGTATTTAGAAGCTGCTGAAAACAATGATTTGGTTGAAGTTGCTGATGCTCTAGGTGATATGTTATATATATTATGTGGTACAATTATAGAGCACGGGCTGCAAGACAAAATTGAAGAAGTGTTTAATGAAATACAACGCAGTAATATGAGTAAGCTTGGTGCAGACGGAAAACCAATTTACCGTGAAGATGGTAAAGTAATGAAAGGGCCTAATTATTTCAAACCAAATATTGCTGAGATTTTAGGGGAATAATTTTATTCTTTCTTGTTGTTCTCCCCTTCGGGGAGATGCCAACGGCAGAGGGGTTTACTCAACCAAATACCTCCACCCAAATTTATCTTCAGCACGGTTGTACTGAATGTCAGTAATCCGTTTTTTAAAACGAGAAGCATAACTGTTTTCAAGTTCAGGTAAATCGTAATCTTTTTCACGATAACCAAATCCATGAATAGGAGAAATTACTGCAGCAGTACCCGCTCCAAACATTTCTTTTAAAGTACCCTTTTTTGAAGCTTCAACCAATTCACTTACTGTAATTTTACGCACTTCTACAGGTATATTTTCATCTTTTGCAATGGCTATTACACTTTTTCGAGTAATACCATCTAGAATTCTATCACTTGTAGGACTTGTAATTAAGGTGTCACCAATTCTAATAAAAACATTCATGGCACCAGCTTCTTCAATATATTCATGAGTATTGTCATCTGTCCATATCACTTGCTGGTATCCTTTTGCTTTTGCCAATTGTGTGGGGTAAAATTGCCCAGCATAATTACCTCCAGCTTTTGCAAAACCAACGCCTCCATTAGCAGATCTAGAATATTTTTCTTCAATTAACACTTTTACTTTTCCTGAAAAGTAAGAGCCCGAAGGAGAACAGGCAATAACAAACTTATATTCATCTGCAGGAGAGGCATGAAAACCTATTCCTGTTGCAAAAATATAAGGTCTAATATATAATGAACTTCCTTCAGTTTGAGGAATCCAATCTTTTTCTAATTTTATTAATGCGAGTAAGCCATCCATAAAATAATTTTCAGGAAAAGCTGGCATAGCTAACCTTTCAGAAGAGATATTGATTCGTCTTTGATTCTCTAAAGGTCTAAATAACCAGATTTTATCTTTATCATCTCTATAAGCTTTCATGCCTTCAAAAACGGATTGACCATAGTGAAAAATTCGAGCAGAAGGGTCTAAACTAAAGTTTTGATAAGGTAAAATTTGTGGTTGTTGCCATTTACCATTTTTATAATCACATATAAACATATGATCAGAAGTTATTTGGCCAAATGGTAAATTGTTAAAATCTACTTCAAAAATTTTTGAGGCTGAAGTTTTTTGAATGTCTATTGCTGTACTCATAATCAATCCTATTATAAGCTACAAAATTACATATTTTTAGAATAGTAATTGTAGAGAAATAATTTTTAATTTATGGATATTTTCAGCGTAATAATCATATGAAATAGAAGTTTATGTTGTAATTTTGGAATATAAAATCTTTAAAATGAAAAATATAATTATTGCAATAGTTTTTTTAATTACTGTAGTGGCTTGTAAGGAAACTAAGAATGAGAGTCAAGGACAAAAAAAAGAGGCTACAGCTTACCTTTCTTTTGGCGATAAAATAACTGATGAACATGCGGTTTCTAAAGAGCTTATGGCTGAAAAATTTAAAAAGCTTAAGAAAGGAGATACTATCAATGTGAAGTTTACTTCTTCAATCAATGAAGTTTGTAAGAAAAAAGGATGTTGGATGAAGTTAGATTTAGGTAATAATGAAGAGACTATGGTGAAATTTAAAGGTTATGATTTTTTTATGCCTCTAGATTCTGATACTAAAGAAGTCATTGTTGAAGGCAAGGCTTTTGTTACAGAAACTGCTGTAGATGAATTAAGGCATTATGCAAAAGATGCTGGAGAATCTGAAGAGGAGATTGTAAAAATTACTGAGCCAAAATTTACGTATGCTTTTGAAGCTGAGGGTGTTTTAATGAAAGAATAATGAATAAAACAGGTTTCCTTATCATTTGTTTAGTCGTGCTGTCATGTAACTCAGTTACAAAAAAACAAGAGGTTAAAAATGAAAAACCTTTAATGTATGAACCTTCTGAAATGGCTTTATTAATGCGTCAAATGTATGAAGTTAATAAAATCGCAAAATCTCAGATTATGGGTAATGATACTTTAATTTCTTTTCCTGAAAATTTTACAACCATTCACTCAGCAGTTTTAACAGATTCGACTGATAGAGATGCTGAGTTTAATAGTTTGGCTGAACAATTTTTAAATTATCAAAAAAGTACATTTTCTTCCAATTCTGATTCGACGGTTTATTATTTTAACAAGTCTATAAATACCTGTATTTCTTGTCATAAAACAAGGTGCACAGGTCCAATTCCCAAAATTAAAAAATTATTGATTTATTGATTTTGAAACGAGAAATTTTAATTACTTCAGACGGATCTACAACAATTCATTTGCCAGAATGGAATGAGCAATACCATTCTAAACATGGAGCTATTCAAGAAGCTTATCATGTGTTTATCAAGCATGGATTAAGTCTATTTACAGCTTCAGAGACTATAAGTGTTTTAGAAATTGGTTTTGGTACAGGGTTGAATGCTTTTATTAGTTATCTAGAAGCTAAAAAACATCAACTAAATATAAATTACTTAGGTGTAGAAGCTTATCCGGTAGAAAAAGAAGAGGTTCAAAAATTGAATTATGTAACAGAATTGAATGTTAAGAAAGAACAAGTTGTTTTTGACAAGATGCATTCACTTTCGTGGGATAAAAAGCATGTGCTTTCAACTAATTTTTCATTAACTAAAAGAAAGCAATTTTTTGATAAAATTAATGATGTAGAATTGTATAACTTGATTTATTATGATGCATTCGGAGCTAGAGTTCAACCAGAATTATGGACAGTAGATATTTTTAAAAAAATGTTTAATGCCTTGAAACAAGGAGGGGTTTTAGTAACTTACTCTGCAAAAGGAAGTGTACGAAGGGCTCTGCAAGAAGTCGGATTTATTGTAGAGAGACTACCTGGTCCACCAGGTAAAAGAGAGATGTTAAGAGGAGAGAAGAGTTAGTTTTCTTTGTATATAACAGATTAAAGAGAATATTAGTTAAATTATAAGAAATGGATTTTATTTTAGGGATACTTGTTGGTAGTCTATTTATAGGAGCATTAATACTTTTCTATAGAAATAGATTTTCAAAACAAAAAACAGAAGAACAATCAATCGTTTTATTAGAGAAGATTAGAAATGTCTCTAAAATGATTACTGTAGAGGGTGATTTTTCTGAAATTATGCATTTTGAAGATGTTAAAGGAGTATTTTTAAGCTTAGTAACTAGTAAAAAGAAAGCTATCATTCTAGCAAATGCTAAAGTATTTATTGGTTTTGATATGAAAAAAATAAAATTTCAATCAAACCTTACTAATAAGACTTTAATTTTAGAACACTTTCCTGAACCTGAAATTTTAAGTATAGAAACTGATATTCAATATTATGATGTTAAAGGTGGACTTTTTAATAAGTTTGCAGCAGCAGATTTGAGTGAATTGAATAGAAAAGTAAAAGTAAATATTGAAGAAAAAATTCCAGATAGTGATTTATTAATTTCTGCAGAATCTAAAGCTTTAGAAACTGTTAAAATTATTGAGCAAATGGTAGGTACTTTTGGTTGGAAATTAGATTATAAAGCCCTAAAATTAATTGAAAAACCTCAGTTAGAAGAAAATAATTAAAATAATAAAAAGCATTTAAACTCCTTAAAATCACCATCTTAATAAAGTAGATACTCTTTTTTTTAAAAACCGACCTATAGTTTTTATATGAGTTAAAATTTATTTGCTAAATTTGCTTTAGAAATCTCGTTTTTTTTAGAAAAATTCCCCTAAAAACTAGAGATAAAAAATAAAAAGATATGAAAAAAATTTTTACGCTTAGTTTTTTATTGTTCAGTTTAATTTTTGTTGCACAATCAACACCAGGTAAGCATAGTATTAGATTGTTAGATGTAAATACCAAGAATTCTGATTTTGGTGTAGATTTCTATGGCAAGGACAAAGTTGTTTTTGCCTCTCCAACAGAAAAAGTACGAATAGTTAGACGAACTTGGGATAATGATCAAGGTTATCTTGATTTATTTATTGGAGATATTGATAGTACAGGGCAAATCATTAACAAAAGAAGTTTACGAGGTGATGTAAATAGAAAACAACATGAAGCCACTGTTACTTTTACCAAAGACTTAAAAACAGTTTATTTTACAGCTAATAATTATAATGAGAAAGATAGGTCTGTAAGAAGCTCTACAGGTGTAGATAATATTCAATTGTACAAGGCTTCTGTAAATGCAGATGGCGAATGGACAAATGTTGTAAAATTGCCATTTAATGATAAAGAATTTTCAACAGGTTCACCAACATTAAATGTAGATGAAACTAAATTGTATTTTGTGTCTGATAGACCTGAGTCTATTGGTAAGACCGATATTTTTGTTGTAGATGTTAATAGTGATGGTTCGTATAGTGAGCCTAGAAATTTAGGTCCAAAAATAAATACAGAAGAACGTGAAATGTTTCCTCATATTGATGAAAATAATGTATTGTACTTTTCTTCAAATGGACATGAAGGTTACGGTAATTTAGATATTTTTATAAGTAAGATTTATGATAATACTGTTTCTACTCCTCTTAATTTGGAGGAGCCATTAAATAGTCCTAAAGATGATTTTGCCTACATTCTAAGAACTGAAAATTTAGGCTATTTTTCTTCCAATAGAAAAGAAGGAAAGGGTGATGATGATATTTATTCATTTATAGTAGATGAAAAATTTTTTATTGAATGTTTGCAAACAGTTAATGGTGTTGTTAGAAATAATGAAACAAAAGCATTGATGCCAGGAGCTTTAATTGCAATTTTAGATAGTGATGGTAAACAATTACAAATAACAGCTGCTGATGAAGTTGATGCTACTTATACCTTTGATGTACCTTGTAATGCTACCTATACTATAGTAGGTACAAAAGAGGGTTTTTTAAGAAAAGAAATAGAAGTAACTACTGCAAATGATATAGGAAGTGAATCGATTAAACAAGATGTGTTTTTAGATCCTGAATTTGTTGCTGTGGGTAATGAAGTGTTGGTCAATATAGATAGAATTTACTTTGACTTTAATAAGTGGAATATCCGAAAAGATGCAGCGGAGGAGTTAGCTAAAGTAATTGAGGTAATGAATAAGTATCCTGAAATGAAAATACATGCTACATCACATACTGATTCTAGAGGTACTAAATCTTACAATCAAAAATTATCTAAATTAAGAGCTATGTCTACCATAAAATATTTAGTTACAAAAGGGATAAACCCAAATAGATTGACTAGTGAAGGAATGGGAGAGGCAAAATTAGTTAATAATTGTTCCGATGGAGTTCAATGTACTAGAAAAGAACATCAATTGAATAGACGTACAGAATTTTCAGTAGTTAAGAAGTTAAAAGATGATGAAGTAAAAGAAGAGGGTGTTAAAAAAGATACAGATACAACGTCTTTTAATGATGGTGCTGAAGATTTACCTTCTAATAATGTGAATTTAAGTAACAAGCCTTTTTACATAATTGCAGGAGTATATAAGAGTTCTAAAAATGCTCAACAGATGATGAATAAACTGATTAGAAATGGCTATAGAGCTAGTATTCTTGATGTTAATGAAGATGGCTTAACTCGAGTTTCTTATGGAAGTTATACAGAAAGAAACATTGCTCTTAATTCTTTAGAGAGAATTAAAAAAAAAGAATCTAATGGTGCATGGTTATTGACTAAGAACATTTAACTTTTACCTTAAATTATTATCAAATAAAAAAGCCACTTCTTTTAAAGTGGCTTTTTTAGATTTAGTAGTATAGATATTCTTTTGTTATTGAAAAAATATTCCATTTAGGGAATCAAAAAATGTTTATACGCTTTTGCCATTTAGGAATACCCTTAGAGCTCCAACAGGCTTGCAGACTATGGCAGATGTAGGTGTGTCTGGTTATATAAACCAATTTAAAATGAGATTATAAAAAAGAGATTAAGTCTATGTGGAAATGGAAATTTATACTGTTATTAATCATTTTAGGTAACGTATCTTCTTGTTCAAAAAAGAGAATAGAAGCAGATATTTTAATCAAAAATGGGATAGTGTATAATGGAGTTGATACAATTCCAACTCACGTTTCCATTGCCATTAAAGGTGATGAAATTGTATTTATTGGAGATGAAAAAAACATTGTTATAAATGCAATAAAAACAATTGATGCTAGCGGTTTAATTGTTAGTCCAGGTTTTATTGATCCTCATACACATGCCGATAGAGAATTAAAGGATTCTATAAAATCGCATAATAAACCTTTTCTTTTTCAGGGAATAACGACGGTTGTTGTGGGTAATGATGGTGATAGTTTTTATCCTACATCACAATATAATAATATTTATAAAAAGAATGGAGTAGGTACGAATGTTGTATTACTTGTTGGTCATGGAACAATTCGAGAGCAAGTTATGGGTAAAAGTGATAGAAAAGCAACTACAGAAGAAATTACAAAAATGCAAGCCTTGGTTCAAAAAGAAATGGATGCAGGAGCTTTCGGTTTATCAACAGGCTTATTTTATGCTCCAGGAAGTTTTTCTAATACAGAAGAAGTAATTGCATTGGCAAAAATTGTTTCAAAATGCAACGGTATTTATGATACACATTTACGAGATGAAAGTTCTTATACGGTAGGCTTAATTCCTGCTATTGAAGAGGCAATTGAAATAGGTCGTCAAGCAAAATTACCAATTCATATTTCGCATATTAAATGTCTTGGTGTTGATGTTTGGCATCAAAGTGATTCCATTATAAAACTGATAGGTAAAGCACAGCAAGAAGGTATTGATGTTACTGCAAACCAATATCCTTATGATGCTTCTGCTACGGGATTAAAAGCAGCTGTTGTACCACGTTGGGCAGAAAGTGGAGGTAAAGATTCGCTATTTATTCGTTATAAAAATCCAACATTAAAAAAACAAATTTTACAAGAAACTAAAAAGAATATTATACGTAGAGGAGGTTCAGAGAAGTTGCTAATTGTTAAGGCAGAGAAGAGTGCTTCTTTTGTCGGAAAAAATTTATTACAGATCTCTGAAATGCTGAATGTTTCATCAGAAGAAGCTGTTTTTGAAGTGCTAAAGAAGGATTATGTACGTGTAGCGTCTTTTAATATGAATGCTAATGATATTCACAATTTTATGAAACAAGACTGGGTTGTAACTGGATCAGATGGTAACACGGGGCACCCCCGTAAATATGGATCATTTCCAAGAAAGTATAACAAGTATGTAAAGCAAAATAAGGTTTTAGAAGTAGCCAATTTTATTAATAATAGCACTTCAAAAACTGCTGAAATATTAAAAATATCTAACCGAGGAAAACTTAAGATTGGGTACTATGCAGATATTATTATTTTCAACCCAAAAACATTTAGAGATAAAGCAGATTATACTGATGCTTTTAAGCTTTCAGAAGGTCTAGAATACAGTATAATTAATGGAAAATTATCTGTAGAAAATGGAAGGTTCATGAAACAGTTGAATGGCAAGGTTTTAACAAAAAAATAATGATGAAAAATAATGTTATAGTTTTGTTTTTTTTAGTGATTCCTATAATTTTTTTTGGGCAAACAGCAACAGGAAATATTGAGAGTTATGTGGGCACAATCATTGCTAATGCTCCAGGAAGTTCGGGAGATAATTATACTGAACCAAATACTACTGAACTAAATACATGGGATGGTATTATTTCTAATATATTAAGCGAAAATATCACGACCGCTAGATCAAACGCGAATACCGTTAATTATCAGATAACAGCATTTACAGACACATCAATATCTCCAAATCAAATCTTTTATGTTTTAGAAGAGAAAAGTCCACAATCAAACTATTGGGGCACTTATGTGTTTAGCAAAACACCAACTCGAAATAATTTAATTATACAAGCAACACATTCTAAGTTTGATACTAATACAGGTAAACAAGCTATTTTTTGTTTTAAGAATTGTATAGCTAGAGCAGTATTTATCAACGGAGCACATCGTTGCAATAGTAATAATTTATCATCGTGTTCTGGTACAACAAGTGTTTGTGGTTCAAATGATTCTTATAGAGTTTCAGATATGGCACACACAGTAACTTCTATATTTCAAAAAACAACTGAAAATTTATTTAATACCATTTCAAACTCTGTTTTTGTTCAATTACATGGTTTTGGTAAAAAAACAACCGATCCTTATGTGATACTTAGTAATGGAACTCGTGAAACACCAACTAATGACTATGCTATCATGATTAAAGATGCTCTTTTAATAGAGGACAATTCGTTAACTTTTAAACTAGCTCACATTAATACCAGCTGGACACGTCTTATTGGGTTTGCGAATACACAAGGAAGGTTAATCAATAGTTCTTCTAATCATTGTAACGCATCAGCAACTGCCACTTCTGGGAGATTTATACATATTGAGCAAGAAAAATCAAAACTAAGAGATGATGAGAATGATTGGATAAAAATGAGTAATGCTTTGAAAAATGTCTTTCAGAGCACGTTAGCTGTTGAAGATTATAATCTGAATAATCTTATTTCTGTTTTTCCCAATCCAACTTCTGGAAAAGTTTATGTAAATGGAAAAAACATTAATCACATTGAAGTATATAATACTTACGGTCAAAAAATAAGAAATAAAAATATTTCCTTTATTGATTTGAATAATGAGTCTAGCGGAATCTACCTTTTGAGAATTAAAAGTAATCAGGGTGTTGTACTAAAAAAAGTAATACGTTTATAATTAAAATTATAGCACAAAAAATATATTTTATTATGAAAAAAGAGGTATTAATTTTATAATTGAATTATAAGAAGAGAGATGATTAAAAGGTTTATTTTTTTTCTCTTGCTATTTTTCAATTTATAATTCTTGTTTTTTAGTAAATTTTCTATCTTAAATACTTATTGTCTTTACATTAAAACCTTTGGTAGAACTCAGCTTTAAAGTTTTGTGTAAAGGCGATGCACATATCGATTGATTTTAAAATGTAATATGTAAATATAATTTTCTGAGTTGTAAGTATAAAAAAAAGCCACACTTTTGTGTGGCTTAAATCGCTCCCCCTCAAAGACTCGAACTTTGGACCCTCTGATTAACAGTCAGATGCTCTAACCAACTGAGCTAAGGGGGAAAATATTTTCCTTTTAGGAGTGCAAATATAATTGTTTTTCTATTTACTGCAAGTGTTTGAAATCTTTTTTTTTGAATATATTTAGTATTATTTCACTTTAGTCAATTATTAGAATATTTCTAGCTGAAATTTTACTTTTATGATGCTTCTATTTTTTATGCTATTTATAAAAGATACCTTTGTAATAATAAAAATATGAAA
>JAMONB010000238.1 GCA_027066745.1 Flavobacteriaceae bacterium | reverse complement strand
ATTGATGATTACACTCCCAAATACAAGGTGAAAACAAAAAAACCGAATAATCAAAAAACAAATCAGGCTTTTTTTTATGAATTTTTAAGAAAGTAGTCTACTTCTGAAAGTGCCTAACTAAGATGGTCAAAAAAAATAAAGTATATCATAATCGAATTATATGCAACTAACTACTGACCTCTAATAAAATTTATCAAAAAAACAAACTGAGTTATTTTTTACTTAAATAAGGCTGAAAAATAAAGAATGTCCATAATTAAGGTTTCTTTTTTTACAAAATACAGGTAAAAGAAACCGTTTATTAGGCTAATTTTATGATTAAATTGATATAAGTATTTAAGAACTATCCTATCTAAACCTTAAAGATTAGGAGATATTTAACAAAAATAATTATTTTTTACTGTATTTTTACAGCCTCTATACGTTTAATTATATTATATATAAAAATGAAAAAAATAATTTTAATAGGTCTATTCTTCAGCATAATAGCATCGGCTAATGCACAAGAATGGCTTACCGATTTAGAACAAGCAAAAACAGTTGCAATAGAAGGAAACAAAAAAATAGTTCTTGTTTTTCAAGGCTCTGATTGGTGTGCACCTTGTATAAAATTAGATAAAGAGATTTGGAGTACCAACGAGTTTAAAAATTATGCTAAAAAGCATTTCGTTTTATTAAAAGCTGATTTTCCAAGAAAAAAGAAAAATAAATTAGAAAAAACTCAACAAGAAAAAAACAATAAGCTTGCAGAAAAATACAATACTAAAGGTTTCTTTCCTTTTGTCGTTGTTTTAAATAGTGAAGGTATAGTATTAGGTGAATCTAGTTACAAAAAAATATCTCCAACTGAATATGCAAAATTACTAGATTCGTTTTAAACATCTCCTGTGAAAAAATTAGTCTTGTTAAATATTATTCTTTTACTTTCTACCACTGTTATTGCTCAACAGATACATAGACGTACACTAAAGCTAATGGGGACTCGATTTGACATTTCTGTTATCGCACAAGACTCCAGTGAAGCAAAACAATATATTGATATTGCAGTAAAAGAAATTACAAGAATTGAAAAATTAATATCTTCATGGGATGAAAATTCACAAACCTCTCTTATCAATAAAAATGCAGGAATCAACCCTGTAAAAGTTGACAAAGAATTATTTGATTTAATAAAACGTGCTTTAAAAATTTCTAAATTAACTGATGGTGCTTTTGATATTAGTTATGCTTCAATGGATAAAATTTGGAAATTTGACGGGTCTATGAAAAAAATACCCTCAGAAAAAAACATTAAAGCATCTGTAAAAAAAGTTGGATACCACAATATCATTCTTAATGATGAAAAACAAACTGTATTTTTAAAATTAAAAGGAATGAGAATAGGTTTTGGTGCAATTGGCAAAGGATATGCTGCTGACAAAACTAAAAAATTGTTAATTTCAAAAGATGTAAAAGCAGGAATCATCAATGCCTCAGGAGATATGAATACATGGGGTAAACAAGCTAATGGTGATGATTGGAAAGTTGCAATTACCAACCCTTTAAACAAAAAAAATGCATTTGGCTTGTTGCCAATTAAAAATGGTGCTGTAGTTACTTCAGGCAACTATGAAAAATATATCACATTCAATGGTAAACGTTACTCTCACATCATTGACCCTAGAACTGGTCATCCGTCTAGTGGAATTGTTAGCGTTACAGTTTTTGCACCAAAAGCAGAATTAGCTGATGCTTTGGCTACCTCTGTTTTTGTAATGGGTATTGAAACTGGACTTAATAGGATTAATCAATTACCAAAAGTAGAATGTATTATTATTGATGAAAATGGTAATATCCATAAATCTAAACACATAAATATTGAAAAAATATAAAACCTTCACTAAGAGATTAAATTTCTCTTTAATAACCTATATATCTATAATTAATATGAAAAGAATTGTTTACATTTTAATTGCAGGTTGTTTTTTTACATCTTGCGTTGCAGTTAAAGAATATGAAAAAGTTAATCTTAGTGATCCTGACATGAATTTATCTGCAAATAAATCGAGTAAATTCGAAACAAGTGCACAATTATATCGCGAATCAGCTTCTGGTGCAAATGGCGGTAAATCTGGTGGTGGCTGTGGCTGTAATTAAGCTAAAACATCATTATTTTTTCAAACTTTAATTGAAACATATTTTAACAAATTTTAGATAAACATATGAAAATTTTTATTACAATACTATCTCTATTCTTTATTACAATTTCTTTTGCACAAAAGCAATCAAGTGATTCAACAACAGCTTATAAAAAACGTGTATTAGAAACTATTGAGATTGATTTTCTGAGCAGTTATTATACTCAAGATGGAGACAATGCTGCTGTTACTGGCGGAATTGGAACTGAAGAATTAAAAGACATTGCTTCTGATATTGTAATTTCAATCCCTCTAAATGATGATGATATTTTAACAATTAATGCTACAGTTTCTGCATACACTTCTGCTTCTTCTAGCAATTTAAATCCCTTTGACCAATCTGGAGCTTCTAGAGGTGATGATGATGATGACAAACAAAGTCTTAATTCAAAATTAGCAAGTTCTGTAACAGGTAGCCCGTGGGTTGAATCAACAGGAGCATCACAAAAAGATGTTTGGATAAATGGAAATATAGCCTACAGCCATTCTTCTGATGATAGAAATAAAATATGGAGTGCAAACCTAAATTTTGCCAATGAATATGACTACACTTCTTTTGGCGTTGGAGGGAGTTACTCTTGGTTATTTAATCAAAAAAATACAGAATTTGGGGTTAAAGGAAATGCTTTTTTTGACACTTGGAATCCTAAATACCCAACAGAATTAGATTCATATTTAGAAACTAATAAAAATTTAAACGCTGGCTTTTTCTCTCCTATTGATATTATAGATCAAAATGGAAATATCACCGATAAAAATGGTACAACAACATGGAGTCCTGATAAATACTCATCTATAGAAGATAAATCTAGAAATACTTTTTCACTTTCTCTAAGCTTTTCACAAATATTAAGCAAAAATGCACAAATGTCTATCTTTTTAGATTTAGTACAACAAGACGGGTTCTTATCTAGCCCCTTACAACGTGTCTACTTTGGAGATAGGGCTAATTTTTACGTTGGCAATGCTTCTAGTATACCAAATTATACATCATCAAGCAATAGAGATGTTTTTCAATTGGCCGATGATATTGAACGCTTACCCAACACCCGTTTTAAAACACCTATTGGTGCACGTTTTAACTATTATATCAATGAATTTTTTGTAGTAAAAACCTATTATAGATACTATACAGACAATTGGGGAGTAAACGCTCATACTGCAGAAATAGAAATCCCCATAAAAATTACTGATAAGTTTACTTTATATCCTACTTATAGATATTATACCCAGACTGCAGTTGATTATTTTGCTCCTTTTGAAGAAAATTTATCTACACAAGAGTTTTACACTTCTGATTATGATTTATCAAGTTTTAATGCCAATCAATATGGTTTAGGATTAAAATATACAGATATTTTTACTAAAATCCATTTACGGAAACTACATATGAAAAGTGCAGAGGTCAGATACAATCATTATGAAAGAAATACAGGCTTAACATCAAACATTATCTCTTTTGGATTTCAATTTCAATTTGAATAAATCCACTTACAAACAGAAAGGCTGAACTTATAATAATTTTCATGCTTATTCTTTTATATAACGAGAAAGGCAGGTGCAACTGCTAGTAATAATATCATACGTTTAAATAGTCTTATTCAAAATAGCTAAACGTTTCTCCGTTCTTTATTTTCAGTAGAGATTCATAAATTAATTTGATTACATTTTCAACATCATCTCTATGTACCATTTCAACCGTAGTGTGCATATAGCGTAAAGGCAATGAAATTAAAGCACTAGCTACACCTGAATTACTGTAGGCAAATGCATCTGTATCTGTACCTGTTGCACGAGACAAAGCCGCTCTTTGAAAAGGAATTTTATGCTGACCTGCGGTATCCGTAATCAAATCACGTAATTTTTGTTGAACAGCAGGTGCATAGGCAATAACTGGCCCTTTACCCATTTCACAGTGCCCTTGAATTTTTTTCTCTATCATAGGGGTTGTCGTATCGTGAGTTACATCAGTCACAATAGCGGCGTTGGGTTGAATTCTTTCAGCTATCATCTGTGCTCCACGCAAACCTATTTCTTCTTGTACAGAATTAACGATATACAATCCGAAAGGTAATTTCTTTTTATTTTCTTTTAAAAGACGAGCCACTTCAGCAATCATAAAACCACCCATTCTATTGTCTAAAGCTCTACACACAAAATTGTCTTTATTTAAAATATGAAATTCATCAGGATAAGTGATTACACACCCCACATGAACGCCTAATTTTTCAACTTCTTCTTTAGTTTTACACCCTAAATCAATAAAAATATTGTCGGGTTTTGGAGGCATTTCTTTTGCTTTACTTCTTGTATGAATTGCTGGCCAACCAAAGACTCCTTTAACAATTCCTTTTTTGGTATGGATATTTACAATTTTACTTGGAGCAATTTGATGATCTGAACCTCCGTTTCTGACCACATATAACAATCCGTTATCAGAAATATAATTCACATACCATGAAATTTCATCAGCGTGACCTTCAATAACAACTTTGTATTTTGCATCAGGATTGATAACTCCTACAGCAGTACCATAAGTATCAGTAATAAATTCATCAACATACGGCTTTAAATAATTCATCCATATTTTCTGCCCTTCCCATTCATAACCAGTTGGTGCAGCATTGTTTAAATACTTTTCTAAAAACGTTAATGAGTTTTTTGTGAGGATACTTTTCTTTGCCATAATATATAATTCTGTTTTATTTCTAATAGGTTTAAATAATTTATCTCAAAATTAACGTTTATATTTTAAACGCTATTAAGGAATTGTATTATTTTTGGAACGATTTTAGTGTTGCTAACACCATGAAAACAAGATTTATCATAGCATTATTATTTTTCACCTCATTAACTTTCTCTCAAGTTAAAAATGATACCATTGTCAATGATAAAATTCTGATAGAAGGTGATTCAATAATGTTGACTTTAGATGAAGTTACGGTGTTAAAAAAAATCAAATTTGATTCAACCAAAGAAAAACGCTATTACTATTGGTATTGGAAAAAAGTACATAATGCTTACCCTTATGCCAAATTAGCTGCTGAAAGATTGATACAATTAAATGATCAATTAAAACTCATTAGATCTAAACGTAAACGCAAAAAGCATATCAAAAAAATGCAAAAGTATATGGAAGAAGAGTTTACCGAAAAGTTAAAAAAAATGACACGTACTGAAGGTAAAATCTTAATTAAATTACTACATCGACAAACGGGTTTAACTGTTTTTGATTTGGTAAAAGAATACCGTAGCGGATGGAAAGCCTTTTGGTACAACACTACTGCCAACGTTTTTAAATTATCCTTAAAGAAAGAATACCACCCAGAAAGCAAGGCTATTGATTTTTTAATTGAAGATATCTTACAACGTTCTTATTCAAAGGGTATTTTAGATAAACAAAAACCAAGAATTTCTATAGATTATTTTGCTTTATCTAAAAAATGGGAAAATATGGATATGATAGCGGTCATCAAGAATAGAGACTAGATGTTAGATGTTAGATGAAAATAATTTTTATTCTATGTATAACTTTTGCCCTAAAGAAAGATCATTATTTTTTAAACCATTTAACCATTTTAATTTATCTATAGTTAGATTATTTTTTTTAGCCAAAGAGTATAGAGTATCTCCTTTAGCTACAATAACATATTTATCTCTTGTTGAAACCATCTCTTTTTTCATTACTTTACCTCCATATAAAAAACTTTCATCAAAATCGTCATACTTATGTAACTCATAAGTTTCAATCAATTCAATGAGTTTTTTAGGATATTTCGGATCTGTCGCATAGCCAGCTTTTTTTAATCCTTTTGCCCAGCCTTTATAATCCTTTTTTCTTAACTCAAACAAACCAGCATAACGTTTTCTATCAAATAAAAATAGTGAATGGTCTCTAAAAGAAGAAAGTGGATGGTCATATTTTCTAAAACATTCTTGCCTAGCATCATCGTCATGATACATGCGTTCACCCGTCCAACTACTATGGCATTTCACACCAAAATGATTATTACCTCTAACAGACAATCTACTTTTACCACTATTAGATTCTAAAATACCTTGTGCCAGTGTAATACTTGCAGGTATTTTATACCCTATCATTTCTAAAACTGCAATATCATTATACTCACCAATATAAGCTAAGGTGTTTTTATTTAAATTTGGCTTTCTTCTGACCAAACTAGCATGAATCACATCGGCTTGTTCAATTTTTTGAACTTTTACAGGAGTTGGGGTTCTTCTAACAACTTTAGTAGAGGTTCGAGATTTTGATCTTTCAGAACTTACATTTTTATGAGATCTACAACTCACTAAAGAACTTAGTGCTATTATAATAAGTGCTATTTTTAAATACTTCATTCTTATGCAATTGTTACCAATCCTTTTTGTTTCAATACTTTGTTCATTCCTTCTATACCTTGCAAGCCACCAGTATGAATCGCTAATATTTTACTGCCCTTTTTAAACGTATTCTTTTGAATTAAATCTACCAATCCAAAAAGCATTTTACCTGTATAAATAGGGTCTAAAGGGATGTTTGTTTCTTCTTTAAATTTATTTATAAACGCAATTAATTCATTATTTATTTTACCATAAGCTCCGAAATGATAATCAGTTATTAAGTTCCAATTATCTTTTGCAGTCAGTTTTGCTATTTCATCTTTTAAAAAGTCACCTTTTAAGGATGAAAACCCTAATACTTTTTGAGTTGAACTTGTAGAATTTATAATTCCTGCAATAGTTCCACCTGTACCGACTGGCGTGCAAATATAATCAAAGTCTCTATCATTTTTAGTTAAAATTTCCTCACAACCTTTAATAGCTAAATCATTGGTCCCTCCTTCTGGTAACCAATAAAAATTACCAAACTCTTTTTTTAAATTTTTAATAAACTCAAGGTTTGTTTTTTCTCTATATGCCTTACGAGATATAAATTTAAACTGCATCTTACATTTTTTAGCAAAGGATAATGTTGCATTATTAGAGATTTTATCGGCCAATTCATCACCTCTAATAACACCAATGGTTTTGAATCCAAATTCTAATCCTGCTGATGCAGTTGCTGCAATATGATTAGAATAGGCACCACCAAAAGTCAACAAAGTCTCTACTCCCTGTTCTTTGGCCGCAAATAAATTATATTTTAATTTACGATATTTATTGCCAGAAATATGAGGATGAATCTCATCTTCACGCTTAATGACTAACTCAACACCCTTAATTAGAGAGAATGATACTGATTGATTTCTACTATTTAGCTTAAAATTCATTATAAAACAAAATTATAGTAATTTTACCACATATTTACAATTAAATGTTTGAAGAAAAACCAGAATTAGAAGCTGATGATTTTTATATTAGTAAAGAAGGTTATAAAGTTTTTACAGAAAAATACCACTTAAAAAGAGGATACTGTTGTGAAAATGGCTGTCGACATTGCCCTTATGGGTATAATAAAAGAACCAATACTACAAAATAAACAAGCTTAGATTACTTGCTTGTTTCGGCACGATTGTTGATAACTATTAGACATAACAAATCTACTCAAAAAAATGAAATTAATTAAATTACTTCCGCTAGTAGTGCTTTTTATAGTATCGTCTTGTGCCTCAGTTAGAGTCTCTTCTGATTATGATAAAGAAATTGATTTTAACCAATATAAAACATTTGCATTTTACAAAAAAGGCATTGATAAAGTTGACATTTCTGATTTAGACAAGCGTAGAATTTTACGTGCCATTGAAGCTGATTTATTAGCTAAAGGTTTTACTAAATCGAAAACTCCTGATATTTTAGTAAATATTTTTACCAAATCAAGAGAGAAAATTAATGTGTATAATAACAATTATCACGGATGGTATCCATGGTATTATGGTGGTTTTTCACATTACGGAATGGGTTTTAATTATGGTGCATATAATAATGTTAGCCGATCAACAGAAGGCACGCTATTTATTGACTTAATAGATGCTAACAAGAAAGAATTAGCATGGCAAGGCATGGGTACAGGTGCATTGGCATCATCTAAAAATATTTCTAAAAAAGAAGAACGAATAAAAGAATTTGTAACAGAAATATTGGCAAAATATCCGCCAGTAAAAGAATAAAATTTTCTGTTTTCTGAAAAACCCGATTAAGAATAGATGTTTCTTAATCGGGTTTTTTATTTTTTAGCAAAAAAACATGTGGTATAAATTATAAAATCCACATCTTTAAAGTCAACAAATATGAATTTAAGTAATGACCTCTAAAATTATTATTCATTATAAACTTTTGTTAAAAAAAAGCAACAAAATTTATTATCGAAAAGATATTCATACTATTGTATTGTGAAATACAATCTTATATGAAAAAAATAATCATTATTTATTCCTTTCTTTTTGTAAACTTGATACAATCACAAGAAATAAAAACAATAGAACTCTTACCTCCAGAATCTATTAAACATAATGATTTTTCTTTTTTAAAAAACGAATTAAAAGGAAAAAACATCATTATGCTCGGCGAGCAGACTCATATGTACGGAAATATATTTGAAATGAAAGCAAGACTTGTTGAATACCTACATCAAGAGTTAGGATTTACAACTATTGCGATAGAATCTTCAATGTATGACATTTGGAAAATGAACAAAAGCGGTTTCAACCCCAAAGATTTTAACAACGCTATTTGGGGAATTTGGTCTAACACATTAGAATTTCAGAGAGTAGTTAGCTATATAGATAAAAACAATTTAAAAGTTATTGGTTTTGATTCTCAAGTAAATAATACTTCACAATTTATAGAAGACTTTTATGATTATTGTGAAAGTCAAAATATAACTTTAAAATTAGACCAAGATAATTTTGGAATTATCATAGAAGGGGTTTTAGAAAATGTAACTATTGATGAATATGATATTAAATATAAAGTATACGAAAAAGAGCTAAATAGAATTATCGAGGAAATAAAAAGATTAGAAAGTAACAATACTAATTATTACTGGAAACAGTTTGTTAAAAGTCTTTTAGCTTGTTCACAAGATGCCTATTATAACAAAAATGAGATTCTTACAATGGATTTTGGAAATAAGAATGACAATATAAGGGATAAGCAAATGGCAAATAATCTATTAAGTTATATCAATAAGCATCCAAAAGAAAAAATTATTTGTTGGGCTGACAATGTTCATATTATCAATGATAATTCAAGCATCAAAAAACCAATTGCAAAAGAATTTATTTCAATGGGATCATACATCAAAAAAGAATTAAAAGATAAAACCTATAGTTTAGCAACAATTCATGCAAACGATTCTCTTTTAGATTTAGGAACTAAAAAATGGCACAAGACACCTATCAAAAATAATTCTTTCGAATATGAATTGAATAATTTTAATAAACCTTATTTATTTGTAACTTCAAGTCAAGAAGGAATGAAATCAACAAAAACTACAAGGTTATTGAACTTTGCTGATTTTACAGAAGCAAGATTAGACCAATTACACGATGGTTATATCTTTTTTCAAAATGCAATACTACCAAAACGAGAAATTATAAAAGACAGTATTCACATTTCTAACAAACAATTAGATTTAGGTGAAAAAATTGAACTAATTGAAATAGGTCAAAATATTATTCTTAAAGGGCAGGCACTTGATAAAGAAAACAATGAACCAATACCATTTGCTACCTTAATCTTAAAAAAGGAAGAAATTTACCGAGTAGCAGATGAAAATGGTTTTTATGAATTTTCTGTTAAAAAAAAAATGCTACAAAATGCATCTGTTGCTTTTTCGTCTATGGGCTATGAATCAAAAATAATCCCATTAAATGAACTGAACAATAAAACTTATTTAAACCCTAAATTTGAAAAATTAGAAGAAATCATCCTCGTAGGCCATTTATCCCCAAAGGCTGTTTTAAAAAAAGCTATATTAAAAAAGAAAGTAAATCACCCTATAAAGCCTTTTAATTTTTATAGGTATGCTAAAGTTTTGGAAAATAAAAATAATATAACTGAATCAGATTTAGAGTTGATAACAAAAAACTGTGATTATGGATATTTATCACGTTATG
>JAMONB010000237.1 GCA_027066745.1 Flavobacteriaceae bacterium | reverse complement strand
AGAGCTCGTGGGCCACATGAAGCTTTAGAAAAAGAAGCAATCAGAGTTGTAAGCAGTTTACCTGCCATGCAACCAGGAGAAAATAATGGTAAAAAAGTTAGCGTAAAATATACTTTGCCAATTACTTTAGTTGTTTCCGACGTACAAAAAACCTCGAATAACAATTTAAAACTTGATAATAACAATAAACAAACAACAAAATTAACAGAAGTGTTATCAAAATATGATACTTCAAAAAAAGAAGGATCTATTTATGGAGTTGTCTCAAATAATTCGAAGCTATTACCTGGTGTAAATATTAATGTAAAAGGCACTAACAGGAAAACCATAACAGACTATAATGGTAGTTTTAAAATTAATGCCACTAAAGGAGAAACTTTGGTTTTTCAATTTAACAACTTGACTTCTGTTGAACTTTTTGTTGGGAGTGATAATTTTTATGAAGTCCATATGTAGTTTATTTTAAATACAACCAGACGAGCAAAATGGTAAAAAAGTTGGTATAAAGTACACTTTACCAATTACTATGGTGGTGTGAATAAATAAGATTATTGATCTGATGACATATAACCGCTGTGGAAATAGTCATCAGATCAATCTAAACCAAACCTAAAAATGAATAAAAGTCACTTAACACTTTTCATTATATTATTATTAGTTTTTAAAACCGAAGCTCAAACTTCGGTTTTATCCGTTGCAGATAGTTTATACCAGTCTGGGGATTACAAAAGTGCCTTAACAAAACTGGGGAAAGTACAGCCACAAACTTTTTCTGTATTAGTGAAACAAGGAGAAATCTATCAAAAAACAAATAATTACTCCAAAGCTATTGAATTGTATAAAAAAGCTTTATCTAAAAAAGAATCTCTAAAAGTAAAGCAAGCATTAGGCAAATCCTATTTGGCTCAGGGAAACGCAAATCAGACCATTCAAATTTATGAAGAAATCCTTTTCAAAGATTCTGCCAACCTACTTTTAAAATTTGATCTGGCTAAGTTATACACCAAAGAATACCGGAAAAATGATGCCATTACATTATTAGAGTCCTTGATCCAGGCAGATTCTTTAAATCCGGGTTATTATTATGAGCTGGGAAAAATATATAAAAATAAAGGAGCCTCAGGATTTATGAAAAGTGGTAATTATTTTTTAGATACTTACAGAAGAGATAGCACACATTTAAAGTCCATTTATGAATTAAGTAAATTTTATAAACAGATACGTTTCAAAGATTCTACCATGGTTTTTATTGACAAAGGCTTGAAAATAAATCCAAAAAGCATCAATTTTAACCAGTTGAAAGCTAATGAATCTTATGCCAATAAAGACTTTCAAACAACACTCATTTATTTAAAAAAACTGGAAGAACTCAACTTTAAAACCATATTTACTTACAAATTATTCGGATTAACCTATATGAAATTAGAAGATTATGACAATGCTGAAAAATATTTTGAAAAGGCTTTAAAAAGAAATTTTGAAGATGCTTCATTATATTACAATATAGGTATTTTGAAAAAAATACAAGGAGATCTAAAAGCTGCTGAAATGAATTTTATGATCTCTATTATGAACCTAAAACCCGATATTGACAAGCAATATTATGAACTTGGTTTGATACACCTGGAGCAAAAAAAACTGCAAAAAGCTATCAGTGATTTTAAAAAATCTTATGAAAATAATTCCAATAATCACTACGCCCTATTTCAATTAGCTATGGCAAGTAATGATTTTTATAAAGACAAAACCATTGCATTAAAATATTTTGAAACCTATTTAAAAAGGTTCGATTCTAAAGACAAAGACATAACAGCTTATGTCACCAAGCAATTAAGAGAAATGAAAAAAGAGTTTTTTATGGAGGGAGTTAAGATTGAATAGGCAAAACTGATCTAGTTTCGAAATTTATATTTTACTCTACATTTGTAGAATTGAGTATTTTGTTCTATGTTTGTAGAACAATAAACAAAGTACAAATGAAACTATCAAAAGCTGAGGAAAAATTAATGAACCAACTTTGGGAGTTAAAAAAAGCCTTTCTAAAAGATCTTCTTGATGCCTATCCCGAGCCAAAACCTGCCACAACAACCATTGCCACACTTTTAAAGCGGATGACAACCAAAGGCTTTATTGATTATCAACTT
>JAMONB010000236.1 GCA_027066745.1 Flavobacteriaceae bacterium | reverse complement strand
CAGTATCTATTCCCAATTTATAAATCTTAGAAACCTCATGCCAATGTGATCTATATAATGATTCTATATCAATTTTCATATCGTTATTTTACGATGGTTTCCTGTAAAAAAATAGTTTAACAACAAGAAAAGTCAGTAAAATCTTCATCAAATATTGTTGAAAATAATTTAGATGCTTTTTTCCAATTTTTTTGATTGATGCAATACTTCACTTTTGGAGGCTTTAATTCGCCATCAATCAAACCCGCCTCTTTTAATTCTTTTAGATGCTGTGATATGGTTGATTGTGCCAAAGGCAATACATCTACCAAGTCACCCGTATAACAATAGCTCTGATTGCTCAAATATTTTAAAATAATCAAGCGTGTTGGATGTCCCAAGGCTTTAGAGAACCTCGCTAAAGCTTCGGTTTCTTTACTATAGTCTATTTGTTGTAATGTTTTACTCATAGTTAATCGCAAATATACGATAATAAATTTAAACTCCAAAAAGTACTCAAAAGCTTATGTCGAAATCGGGTTAATAGATAACTTTATCATCTCGATTTGTGAAAGACAATGGAAACCCTCACTAAAAGAGATTTCTCGTCATTTATACCTCACTCTGTTGAAATGACATTAGAATTTGTCTAGCTCGCTATTGGAGTTTAGGATTTGGAATTTATTTTTTGAGTTTTATAAAGCAACTTCTCCTCTATGTGGTTTTAAGGCATCACGAAAAGTAAGCATTTCTGTTTCATTGACTGTAATAAAAGCAATGCAGTACAATTCAGAAATTTCATGTGTAGAAATTTCATGGTAGGTTAAATTTTCCTTTTCTGAAAACTCTTTTAAATGAATGCAATGGTGCTTGGCAATTTCTAAAGCTTCTGGTCCGCGAAAATCCCAAATCAATTTTATTTTTCTGTTCATTTCTATTTTGTGCTATTTTGAGATTCTTAATTTCTCCCGAACTCTCGGGACTGAATGATACTATTAAACTATATTTAATATTGAACATTGTAATTTACAATGTATTTATATTTTTCAAAATTAAGAATAATTTATCTTTGAAAAATGAAAATTTCAAGATTCACAAATTCTGGAGTGTTAATAGCCATTATAGGTATCGTTCTATTTTCTGCCAAGGCAATTATGGTGAAATTAGCTTACCAGTACGGTGTAAGCTCTATCCATTTATTGTTATTCAGAATGCTGTTTGCCTTACCTTTTTACTTTATAATTGCCAAAATAAACAAACCATTATATCCTGATGAAATAAAAAAAAGTGACTATTTATGGATTGTGTTTTTCGGATTTATAGGCTATTATTTAGCAAGTTATTTTGATTTTTTAGGCTTAAAACACATCAAAGCTGGGTTGGAAAGAATCATCTTATTTATATACCCGACTTTAGTGATTATTATTGGAAAAATATTTCTAAAAGAGAAAATTTCAACAAAACAAATCATCGCAATTTTAATCACTTATTTTGGAGTAATCATTACCTTTTGGGGAGAAATCCAATACCATGGAGATCATGTGCTTTTGGGAGGAATACTTATCTTTTTAAGTGCCTTAACCTACGCTTCGTATTTGGTAGGTAGCGGATGGCTGATTCCGAAATTCGGTGTATTGGTATTTACTTCATACGCCATGCTGGTCTCTACAGCCTGTGTAATTATTCATTATTTAATAACCGATAGAACAAGTGTTTTCGAATACCAATACCAAGTTTATGTCTTAGGTATTTTAATGGCAATATTTTCAACTGTAATTCCATCTTTTTTAGTGTCTTTGGCAATAAAGAAATTAGGAGCTTCTAATTTTTCAATCCTTGGGAGTATTGGCCCAATATCAACCATTATTTTAGCCTATTTCTTTTTGGAAGAACGGCTTACCTTTTTACAAATTATAGGAGCTATTATTGTGATTATAGGAATTACTATAGTTTCAATTAATAAATCTAAAAAAGTTAAAGACTAAACATTTATATTTGCAGAACAGATAAATTTTCATGTCAAAAAAATCATTAATCTTAGTTATTATCCAATTTTCAAGCTTTGCTTTTTTTGGATTGGTTGGTGGTCTTTTTGCCAAAGGCGTATTTTTTGTCGTTCAAATATTAGGATTAGCCATTGGTTTATGGGGGATTTTAGCCATGAAAATGGGAAACTTCAATATTCAACCTGAAGTAAAGCATACTGCAATTTTTGTTTCACACGGACCATATAAAATTATTAGAAACCCTATGTATAGCGGACTGATTCTCTTCTTTGGAGTCTCTGTATTTTATAATTTTACACTTTTACGTTTAGGTGTTTTTCTAGCTCTAATTTCTGTTTTACTTTTAAAAATATTTATGGAAGAGCAGTTTTTAATTGAAAAATTTGGAGAACAATACGCTACCTATAAAAAGAGGACTTATCGATTAATTCCGTTTATTTATTAATTTACATGAATTAAAACAGACAAAATAGATTGAAAAAAACAAGAATAATCCTGATCATTATTTTACAATTTACTTTTAGCATAGTAATTGGACAAACTTTCAGAGGTACAGTATTAGATAAATCTAATAACCTTCCTATTCCATTTGCAGAAATCTACTACCCTGAATTAAAAACAGGAACAACAACTGATACTAATGGGATTTTTAAAATTGAACATTTTGAACAAAAAAGTATCCATATCCAAATTTCATTTATTGGGTATAAAACTATTGACGAAACACTAAATATTGGTGCTATTGACAAAAAAACTTTTTATCTTGAAGAAAGTCATTATAATTTAGAAGAAGTTGTTGTTTCTGCACCAACAGGAAAATTACAACGCGAAAGTGTAGTCAGTGTTACACATTTAAAAATGAAAACATTACAACAATCATCACCTCTAACATTAGCCGAAACAATTAGTAATATTCCAGGTGTAGAACAAAACGCAACAGGTTCAGGTATTGGAAAACCAATAATTAGAGGCTTATCTGGAAATAGAATTGTAACTTATGCACAAGGAATCCGGATTGAAAACCAACAATGGGGTGATGAACACGGCCTTGGAGTTGGAGAAATTGGAATAGAAAGTGTAGAGGTCATCAAAGGTCCTGCTTCATTACTTTATGGTTCAGATGCTTTGGGAGGTGTTCTTTATTTTATAGATGAACGTTACGCAAAACACAATACTTATGAGTTTTTAGCACAAACAAAATTTTCATCTAACACTTTAGGCAATATCACTGATTTTGGATTTAAAATCCATAAAGAGAAGCTAAAATTCAATTTGTTTAGCTCATATTCAACGCAAGCAGACTACCAAATTCCTAATTCAAAAAGAGTGTTTAACACTCGGTTTAATGAAAAGAACGTAAAAGCATCATTTGGTTTTAATCAGACCCATTGGATTTCAAATATTAGATATAGTTATCTTCAAAATAATTTTGGAATTACTGAAGATGACACATTTTCAAACTCAAAAAATAGAAATTTTATAATACCATTTCAAATCATAAATAATCATAATTTAAGTTTTGACAATACCTTTTTTATAAAAAACACCAAACTAAAAGCCATTTTAGGTTATACAAGTAATTACCGTAGAGAATTTGAAGATGATAGAAATAATCAGGCTTTAGGTATGTATCTAAACACAGCAACATATACTATTAAATGGAATACACCAATATATAAAGAGCATTTTAGCTTCGTTTTAGGCTCACAAGGAATGTCGCAAACCAATAAAAATAACGGAGAAGAAATTTTAATTCCAGATGCAACAACAAGAGATTTTGGATTATTTGGATTAGCAAATATTGAGTATGATAAATTACAGTTTCAAACTGGAATACGATTTGACAACAGAGCAATTACTACAAAAACAACTCAAAATATAAATTCTTTTGACAATTCTTATCAAGGGATAACATTTTCTGGTGGAGCCGTTTATAAACAAGAAAAAACGAAATTTAGAGTAAATATATCTAGTGGTTTTAGAGCACCAAATACATCAGAATTATTATCAAACGGCGTACATGAAGGAACAAATAGATATGAAAAAGGAAATACAAATTTAACAAATGAAAATGCAACACAGATAGACTTTTCATTTAACTATAAAGAAGAGCATTTTCAATTTTCAGTCAATCCTTTTTATAATTATATTAAAAATTATATTTTCTTATCACCAACAAATGTTATCATTGATAATAATCCAGTATTTGAATATTTACAAAAAGACGCTTTTTTATATGGTGGAGAATTAGGCATACATTACCACCCACATCAATTGCATTGGTTACATTTTGAGAGTGATTTATCTTCTGTATTTGCAGAAGATAAAAGTAAAAATGCTTTACCATTAATCCCTCAAACAAAGTTAAACACAACACTAAGAGCAGAATTTTCAACAAAGAAGAGAATAACTATAAAAAATATTTATTTACAACACATTTATAAATTTAAGCAAAATAGAATAGGACTTTTCGAAACTCTTTCAAATGCCTATAATTTAGTCAATATTGGAGCAAGTATTGAAATACAAACAAAAAGAAATCCAATAGAAATTTCAACTGGCTTTAAGAATGTATTCAACAACAAATATATTGACCATTTGTCAAGATTTAAAAAATTAGACATTCCAAATCAAGGAATAAATTACTATATAAATTTGAAAATTAAAATTGATCGAAAACTAAAAAAAAGCACCAATAAAGTATAAAGTAAGTCATTTTATTGATAATCTTTATATTAACTATTTATAGATTATTAAAAATGAGAGTCAAAATGAGTGAACTTTAAAAATGTAACAATAAAAACACTTTCTTAGAAGCATTATCAACTACCATGAATTATTGTATTCAATACTATTCGCTTTTAAACAATAAAAGAATCCTAGCATTTCCTAAAAAACATGTAGTTTTGTAAAAATGAACACGATGCTAACAGCACCTGACTTTAGGTTTAAAAATTCAAATACAAATCTTCCTGAAAAAGGAAATTATACTTGGAAAACACCTAGCAATATTGCCTTAGTGAAATATTGGGGTAAAAGAGAACCTCAACTACCAGAAAACCCATCTATTAGTTTTACATTAGATGCTTGTTTTACTTTAACAACTATTGTATTTAGCAAGCGTGATTTACGTCTTTCTGAACTTAGTTCAAAACCTGATAAAAAAAGCATTAAACAAGTTCATGTCAACAAAAGTGTTCCTTTTGAAATCTATTTCGAAGGGGTGAAAAATGACGAGTTCAAACCAAAAATAAAAAAATTCTTAGATAGAATTATCCATTATGTTCCCTTTATTTCAAACTATACTCTTGTAATTACATCTCGAAATTCCTTCCCTCACAGTAGCGGTATTGCTTCTTCGGCAAGTGGTCTGTCTGCTTTGGCATTATGTATTATGAGCCTAGAAAAAGAGATTAACCCTGCAATTACTGATGCTTATTTTAATAAAAAAGCTTCCTTTTTAGCACGTTTAGGATCGGGCAGTGCTAGTAGAAGTATTGAAGGTGAACTAGTAGTTTGGGGTAAACATGAAGCATTTAATGAAAGTTCAGACCTTTACGGGATAAAATACCCTAAAGAAATCCACAAAAATTTCAAGAATTATCACGATACAATTCTACTAGTTGATAAAGGTGAAAAGCAAGTTTCTAGTACAGTTGGTCATAATTTAATGTATCAACATCCTTTTGCTAAACAACGTTTTACCCAAGCACATGAAAATTTATCTAAACTGAATATTATTTTACAAAACGGTAATTTAAAAGAATTCATAGCTATTGTTGAGAGTGAAGCTCTTACGTTACATGCCATGATGATGAGTAGCAACCCGTATTTTATCTTAATGAAACCCAATACACTAGAAATCATCCGTAAAATATGGGCTTTTAGAGCACAAACTAATTCTAATATTTGTTTCACTTTAGATGCAGGAGCAAATGTGCATATTCTCTTCCCAGAAAAGGAGAAAAAAGCTGTTAACAATTTTATAGTGAGCAAATTACTTTTGTATTGTCAAAAAGGAGATTACATTTGTGATAGGGTTGGTTTAGGTGCCAAGCAATTATAAATAAAATATTACCCCCTTCTAAGCGTTTCTTAGAAAAGGTATATCATAGAATATCGTATATTTGCTTTAAATTAAACCTGATTTAATGAAAGGACCATTATTTTACGCTAAAATCTTACTTTTCGGAGAGTATGGAATTATAAAAGATTCTAAAGGGTTAGCAATTCCCTATAATTTCTATCAAGGAGCTTTAAAAATAGCTGAAAATTTATCAGGTACAGCAGAAGAATCCAATCAGAATTTATTGAATTTTTATCACTATTTAGTTACTGTTGAAGATAAAAATATTGCTTATTTTAGATTGGAAGAATTGAAAAATGATATTGATAGAGGTCTGTATTTTGACTCTAGTATTCCTCAAGGTTATGGTGTGGGTAGTTCAGGAGCCTTGGTTGCTGCGATTTATGATAAATATGCCGATGATAAAATTACCATTTTAGAAAACTTAACAAGAGATAAGCTCCTAAAACTAAAATCCATTTTTTCTACAATGGAATCTTTTTTTCATGGTAAAAGTTCAGGTTTAGACCCTTTAAACAGCTACTTGAGTATTCCTATTTTAATCAATTCTAAAGATAATTTAGAGGCTACTGGTATTCCGTCTCAAAAAGAAGGAAAAGGTGCTGTTTTCTTATTAGATTCTGAACAGGTTGGAGATACTGAGCCTATGGTAACTATTTTTATGAATAAAATGAAGAACGAAGGATTTAGAAGAATGCTTAATGAAGATTTTGCAAACTATACAGATGCATGCATTGACGATTTTTTGCATGGAAATGTAAAATCATTATTTGGCAATGTAAAACAACTATCAAAAGTTGTGCTGGCTAACTTTAAACCTATGATTCCGAAAGCCTTTCATCATATATGGCAACAAGGAATTGATACAAATGACTACTATTTAAAATTATGTGGTTCAGGCGGTGGCGGTTATATTTTAGGATTTACTGAAAATTATAAAAAAACGCAAGAAATCTTAAAAAATTACAAACTAGAATTGGTTTACAGATTTTAATCCCATGTTATGGATTTACTAAAAACTGCCGAAAATAACACCCCAAAAAAGCACAATCACTATCCTTTTTATTATAAATTTTTAAGCTTACTTTCTGTAGTTAGAGGTTATAATATTGCTATTATTGTACTTGCACAATATTTAGCATCAATCTTTATTTTTTCTCCTGATGCATCTTTAAAACAAGTTTTATTAAATCTTGATTTATACTTTATTGTTTTAGCTACTATTTGTGTAATTGCTTCTGGCTATATTATCAATAACTTTTACGACGTTGATAGAGACTTAGTCAATAAACCACAAAAAACTAAAATTGACAATATCGTTTCCCAAAAAACAAAATTGTACATTTATTTTGCATTAAATTTTTTAGGGTTTGCATTTGCCTTTATTGTATCATGGAAAGCTGCAGTGTTTTTTTCTGTTTATATTTTTCTGATATGGTTTTATTCTCATAAGCTAATTCAGTACCCATTAATAAAATTATTTTCAGCCTCAATTCTTGCACTATTACCTTTTTTTGCTGTATTTGTCTACTATAAAAATTTTTCTAATATAATTTTTATGCATGCCTCATTTTTGTTCTTTATTTTATTAATGCGAGAACTTATAAAAGATTTAGAAACCATACAAGGAGACATTGTTGTAAACTATATGACTTTACCTATAAAATATGGAGAAAAATTTACTAAAATGCTTATTAGTCTCATTGCTTTTTTAACCATCCCTCCTATTTATTTTTTACTAAAGCATCCTGATATAGGCTTAATGCGATATTATTTCTATTTTTCTGGTGTTGTATTGCTTGTTTTTATCCTCTTACTTCAAAAAGCAAATTCTAAAAGTAACTACATGCTACTACATACTATTCTTAAATTACTCATTTTAGCAGGAGTACTCAGTTTGGCTTTTATTGATACCTCTGTGATTTTAAAAAGACTTTTATAATTAGTCAAGTACAAAATCTCTCACCCAGCAAAAAACACTAATCTTATTAATGTTATATTCTTGTAAAGGATTACATTTGTCAAAAATTTTACAATGGCAAAACAAAAATCGTCGAGAGGACGACATGCTAAAACGTCTTCTTCAGAAATAAAGAATACTACAGATTCTAAAAAACCTTTCAATACATCAAAAAAGTTTAAGAAAAGTAAACCTAATCCTTACAGAAAGGACATTCGTAAGGATACACCTCAAAAAAGATTAGAAGAACCTACAGAAATTAGACTTAACAAATACATTTCTAATTCGGGTATTTGCTCTCGTAGAGAAGCTGATGTTTATATCAAGTCTGGAAGTGCTACCGTTAACGGAAAAATAATTACTGAAATGGGTTATAAAGTAAAACCTACTGATCAAGTTCGTTTTGATGATTCATTAATCTCACCAGAACCTAAACGTTTTGTTTTACTTAACAAACCTAAAAATTTTATTACCTCAATGGGTGATGAGCGTGGTAGAAGTAATGTGTTAGATTTAGTAGGCAATGCTGCCAAAGAAAGAATTTACCCAGTGGGCAGGTTAGATAGAAATACAACAGGTCTATTGCTATTTACCAACGATGGTGAAATGGTTAAAAAACTAACACATCCTAAACATACTTTTAGAAAACTATATCATGTTTCTTTAGATAAAAAATTGGATTTAAAAGATTTACAAAAAATTTCTGAAAATTTTGCCCTAGAAGGTAAAATGGTTTTTATAGATGCCATTTCTTATATTGAAAATGAATCAAAATCTGAAATTGGTATTGAAATTCATTCTGGCAGAAATAGAATTGTTAGAAAAATATTTGAGCATTTTGGTTATAAGGTTAAAAAATTAGATCGTGTAGTTTTTGCAGGATTAACCAAAAAAAATTTACCTAGAGGACGTTGGCGTCATTTGACACAGCAAGAAATAAACACACTTAAAATGATATAAAAAAGTACAAGATATCAGAAACAAGACCACTTCGCTACAAGAACCAAGACTTTTTTGTCTTGGTTCTAAAAGTCTTGAATCTTTACGCCTTATCTGATGCAATCGTCTGGGAATTCTGCTGGTTAATCTTTTAAGAATCAAATTCGTTAACCTCAATAACTTCTCCTGTTTTTAATTCTAATTGTATATTACCTATTCTAACTCTAACCAAGCGTAAGGTAGGAAAACCAACAGCAGCAGTCATTTTACGTACTTGTCTAAATTTACCTTCTGTAACAATTATGCTCACCCAACTTTTAGGACCATGACGCTCATCTCTCACTTTACGATGTGCAATAGGCAATTCTTCAACAGAAGAGATAAGAAAAGCTTTGCAAGGTTTAGTTGTGTATTTACCACCATCAAAACCAATTTCTACACCTTTTTTTAATTGTTCTATCGCAGCAGTATCAATAATTCCATCTACCTGTGCATAATATTCTTTTTCTACTTTTCTACTTCTAATATATTCACTCACTTTACCATCAGTTGTCAATAATAACAAACCCTCAGAAGGTTCATCTAATCTACCAATAGCCATTGTCCCATTCGGAAAATCATATAGTTCACCTAATAATTTCTTGCTTTTTTTCCTTTTTCCTTCGTAAATAAACTGACTTAAATAGCCATAAGGTTTATGAAGTATAAAATGATGATGTCTCTTATTTTCTTGCATGAGATAATCTTATTACAAAATTAAGGTATTTAATTTTGTAATTTTAACCCATGGCAAAAACAGGACAAGAAAAAAACACAAAAAATAAAGCAAAACACACCAAGTTACTCAATCGTAAAAAAAATAAAATCAAAAAAGAAAAGACTCTTCGTAAAGAACGTTTAAAGGCAATTGTAAAGAAAGCTAATAAAAAATAAAGCGGTTATTTTATTTTTTATTATATACCTGCTTAATTAAGTATTAATGTAAATCATTCATATAGCCTCGATCTACTATCATGTAATCGTTGCTTGATTATACCCAAAGTAGCAAGCTGCATAAAAATTAGTATTCTTACTTCAAGGTGTTTTTTAGACCAATAATTATAGCTATTTTATAAAAATAAAATCTACTTTTTTGTCGCTTCAATTTTTTTTATATATTAGTAGACGAAGGAGACCTTATTAGAGGTAATAATTAAGAGAAATTTTATCGGCAATAAACCCAGTTTGCTTACATTCATTTTTTGAATGGTAAGTGGATGGTTGATATATATAATAATAAAACCTCTGGTTGAGGTGAATAAAAAATAAACGTACGAAT